>JAHEDB010000521.1 GCA_024641465.1 Chromatiales bacterium
CGTGACTTCCCTGACCTGGTGGGTTTATTTATCCGGCGGTATATTTTTAGACTATGCGAGCGGAGATTGCCAATTGAGCAGCGAGGACCATTAGTGTGATTACGGCTATGACCGACGCCGACCTGCAACGACTGGCTGTTGAAGTCGGGCAGGCCCTGGCGCAGCAACGCTGGACCTTGAGCACGGCCGAATCCTGCACCGGTGGCTGGGTGGCCAAGACCTTGACCGATGTAGTGGGCAGCTCGGCCTGGTTCGAGCGGGGTTTTGTCACCTATACCAATGTCGCCAAACAGGAAATGCTGGGTGTCGCGGCCTCGACCCTTGATACCCATGGCGCGGTGAGTGAAGCCACGGTGCGGGCGATGGCCCGGGGCGCCCTGCAACACAGCCATGCCGATATCAGCCTGGCCATCACCGGTATCGCCGGACCGGGAGGCGGTTTCGACACCAAGCCGGTGGGTCTGGTGTGGTTTGCCTGGGCGATACGGGGTAACGAGCCCCAGTCTGAGCAGCATATCTTTAAGGGGGAGCGGGAGGCCGTGCGTCGTCAGGCCGTGGCTACCGCCTTAATGGGAGTGAAAACCCGCCTTGCAGCAAGCCGCTGAATCCTATCGTCTGTTTTTCGCCCTCTGGCCCGAGGCCGAGGTCGCCACCCATATCGACAAATCCGCCCACCAGGCACTCACTTCCGTCACCGGACGGAACATCCCGGCCCATCAGCTGCACATTACCCTGGCCTTCATCGGTTCGGTGGAGGCGGCGCGCATGCACTGCATGCAGCAGGCCGCGGCCGGGCTTCGGGCCGCTTCCTTTGAACTGAGCCTCGACCGGCTTGGTTACTGGTCGCGACCGCAAATCGTCTGGCTGGCGCCGACGGCCTATCCCCCGGCCATGCTTCAATTACAGGCTGATCTGGTCCGGGCTTTGACAGAAGAATGCGCCTATCAACCGGAGTCCCGACCGTTTACCCCCCATCTCAGCCTGATGCGCAAGGTCCGGCGGGGACCGGAACCGACCTCGGTTGCCCCCATCCGCTGGCCGGTCAGGCGGTTTTCACTGATTCGTTCCCAGACACGCCCCGCCGGGGTGGAGTATGAGGTGCTCAATCATTGGCCATTGCTGAATTAACATACAGAATGCAGGTTTGAATCGCTCTAGGTTGGCGCGGGGAACTGTGGAATAATGCGGCGCGAGAAGGTTTTAATTCGGGTCAACGGAAGGGTCTGGGACGACAAAGTGAGGTAATGATAAATGGATGACAATAAATCAAAGGCATTAAGCGCGGCGCTCAGTCAGATTGAAAAGCAGTTTGGCAAGGGTGCCGTGATGCGCATGGGCGATGGTACGGCCATCCCCGATATTCAGGCGATCTCCACCGGTTCGCTGGGACTGGACGTGGCATTGGGCATCGGCGGACTGCCCCGTGGCCGTGTAGTCGAGATCTATGGGCCGGAATCCTCCGGTAAGACGACTCTGACCCTGCAGGTCATCGCCGAGTGTCAGAAACTGGGTGGCACCGCCGCGTTTGTCGATGCCGAGCATGCCCTGGATCCCCAATATGCCGAAAAGCTCGGCGTGGACGTGGATGGTCTGCTGGTGTCCCAGCCGGATAACGGCGAACAGGCCCTGGAGATCACCGACATGCTGGTGCGCTCCGGTGCGGTGGATATCGTGGTGGTCGACTCGGTCGCCGCGTTGACCCCTAAGGCCGAAATCGAGGGTGATATGGGTGACCACCACGTGGGCCTGCAGGCCCGCCTGATGTCCCAGGCGCTGCGCAAGCTGACTGCCAATATCAAACGCTCCAATACCCTGGTGATCTTCATCAACCAGATTCGTATGAAGATCGGCGTAATGTTCGGCAATCCGGAGACCACCACCGGCGGTAACGCCCTGAAATTCTACTCCTCCGTGCGACTGGATATCCGCCGCACCGGCGCCATCAAGAAGGGCGACGAAGTGGTGGGCAGCGAAACCCGTGTCAAGGTGGTCAAGAACAAGGTGGCCCCGCCCTTCAAGCAGGCCGAATTCGATATCCTGTACGGCGAAGGCATCTCCCGCCACGGCGAGATCATCGACCTCGGCGTGAAAATGAATATCGTCGACAAGGCCGGCGCCTGGTATAGCTACAAGGGTGATCGGATCGGTCAGGGTAAGGACAACGTGCGGCAGTTCCTCAAGGACAACCCGGCCATGTCGGCCGACATCGAGGCGCAGATCCGCGCCCAGCTGTTGCCCAATGCCAGTATCCTGGCCAG
>JAHEDB010000522.1 GCA_024641465.1 Chromatiales bacterium
GTGCTTGTTTTACATCAGGCGCACTCATGAGTTCACACCGGATGGCTGCTGTTCCTTCCAGTCATCGCGTTTGCGTTTGCGTCGTTTCTCGGCGCTGTAGTGCATCAGCACAAAGGCCTCGGTCCAGCGATACAGTTCCGGCGACACATCGGTGACGAATACCAGGTCATCGCACTCGAGGTGGGCATTGGCCTCGTCGGAACTCATGCTGATCTGAAACGGTACCGGCCGACCCGCCTCGTCCGACTGGGCGATCACATAGCAACAGGGTTGCGGTGCCATCAGGTTGTAGTAATAACTTTCACATTCATCGATGTGCAGATGGATGGCGAAACCGCTGTACAGATAGGTTTTTATATCGCCATCTTCATGCACCAGTCGCACTGACGGTTCCAGTGCAATCGCCGACTGTCTGGCCATGACGCCGACCGCCTGCCACTGTTCCCCGCTCCAGGCATTGGCCTTGCCGGGCTGGCTCTGCATGAGTACCTCGACCGGGAAATGATCGGGCAGGTCCTGCAATTGATGTTCGATACTGATGTCCGGCATGGGGCTTACCTGTGTTGATCGATACCCACACCATTCTGCAAGTTGTATACCAGAGAAAATTTTTACTGTATTTCCCGTGACCTGAGCTCGCGGCCGAGCGTGACGCTTGCGTGTGAATGAATAAAACGGGTCAATTTGACCCTGCATGACACATCGACTGGGTCAAATTGCCTCACTCTTATCGCCATCGTGTCAGGTGAAGGGGTGTGTAATTGGTAAAGACACCGTCGGCACTCTCAATAAACACAAGACTTCAGTCACTTGCGCACCTTTAATACCACATGAACGGCAACGGGAATACTTCTTGCTAGTGCAGTCTGCATAGTCGACGCAGGAGAGTTCCATGCAAGCCGTGTTAGAACAGGCAGAACCACCGATAAGCGATACAACATCGTCCCCCCGGCCGTTGCTGGATCGCTTCGGCCGAGAGGTCAACTACCTGCGCATCTCAGTCACCGACCGCTGTGACCTGCGCTGCGTCTACTGCATGGCGGAAGACATGCAATTCGCGCCTCGTTCGCACTTGCTGAGTCTGGAAGAGATCGTGCGTATCGGCACGAGCTTTGTCGAACTGGGAGTAAAAAAGATCCGCATCAGTGGCGGCGAACCGCTGAC
Source organism: Chromatiales bacterium (assembly GCA_024641465.1). Classification (GTDB taxonomy): domain Bacteria; phylum Pseudomonadota; class Gammaproteobacteria; order UBA6429; family Thiohalophilaceae; genus JAHEDB01. The sequence continues at coordinate 1,165 of JAHEDB010000522.1, forward strand.
CCGCAATAACGTACTGTATGTCTTCGAACAGTTCGGCGCCCTGCCGGGTCTGGAGGATCTGGCGATCACCACCAACGGCACGCAGCTGGTGCACTACGCCATGGCGTTGCGTGCGGCAGGGGTAACACGCGTCAATATCAGTCTCGACAGCCTGCGTATGGACCGCTTCCGACAGATCACCCGCAACGGCGAGCTGCACAAGGTGCTGGCCGGTATCGATGCCGCCCTCGCCGCCGGTTTTCGCAAGGTCAAACTGAATGTGGTGGTGATGAAACATAAAAATCATGATGAGGTCGTTGAACTGGTGCAGTTTGCCCGTGAGCGCGGCGTGGACATCAGCTTCATCGAGGAGATGCCCCTCGGTGAAATGGCCAACCATGATCGCGCCTGTGGCTATTACTCCAGTGATGAGGTGTTGCGCGACCTGCGTCGGCATTATGATTTGCAGGCCACCACCGAATCCAGCGGCGGACCGTCGAGTTATTTTCGTATGCCGGACAGTGCGATCCGCGTCGGGTTTATTTCACCCCACAGTCACAATTTTTGCGCCACCTGTAACCGCGTGCGGCTCACCGCCGAGGGCCGCCTGTTGTTGTGCCTGGGACAGGAACACTCCGCCGACCTGCGGCGGATTGTGCGTGACCGACCGGCCGATGCCGCCGGATTACAGCGGGCGATTATCGATGCCATGGCGATCAAACCCCAAGGCCATGACTTCGATCTCCGATCCCAGCCCGTCATATTTCGTCACATGAGCGTGACCGGCGGTTGAACTGAAAGGGAGAGTTAGTGATGCAGAACGCGGATATACAACACCTGCCCTTGATGACCGACTGCGGCCTCGATGCCGCCAATGAGGTGGTCGCGGTTGATGAATACGGTGAATCCCGCACCGGTCACATCGCCAGTGAACGCGCCCTCACGGTCTATCTCGACAAGCGCGAGGTGCTGACCCTGATGACCATCGGCACGCAACCGGAATTACTGGTGCTCGGCTGGTTGCGCAATCAACGCCTGCTCCAAAGTATTGAACAGATCAAATCCATCCAGGTCGATTGGGAAACTGACTCCGCCGCGGTAACGACCTATGGC
>JAHEDB010000082.1 GCA_024641465.1 Chromatiales bacterium
CGATGCCGCCTTCGATAAGCTCTTCGCCTAACAGGCCTTGCGCCACATCATTCAGGCTTGGGGCACTTGTATTATTGAGTTCAGACATGGTCTTTACCTCGATTGTCATTCATCACTGGTACTGGTTTAAGCTTCATTCCTAGAAGCCTTCGAAATCTTTTTCATTAACCGGGCCACTGCCTGACCCGCCGTGCTTTTCCGCCGGCTCATCGCTGCTGTAACCACTCTTTTGATGGTGCACAGGCTCGACCTTGATCGGCTTGTCATCCCTGGCGATCTTGTGTGGTGTGATACTGCGCGTCTCAACAACATGTTCCTGTGCATGCTGTTTTACGGGTGTCGGCCTGGCTTTAACAGCAGGTTTCACCGCCGGCGACTTATGACTCACGACCTGGGCTTTAACTTTTTTAACGCTGGCGCCTACGGCAGCATGGACCTGCGTCTGCTGTACTGCTGCACCACTACTCTGTCCCAGCTTGAAGAAACCAATGGTTTCCTGTAACTGCGCCGCCTGGGAATTCATCTCTTCCGATGTAGCCGCCAGTTCCTCAGAGGAAGAGGCCGCCTGTTGCGCGCCCTGGTCGAGTTGACCCATGGCGCCGTTCACCTGTTCCACGCCCGCGGTCTGCTCTTCCGAGGCGGCGGTGATCTCCTGCACCAGGGTAGCGGTTTTCTGGATACCGGGGACGATCTCCTGGATCAGGTTGCCGGCCTTTTCGGCGATCTGCACACTGTTGCCCGCCAGCTCGCTGATCTCGGCCGCCGAGGCCTGGCTGCGCTCCGCCAGTTTACGCACCTCATCGGCTACCACGGCAAAGCCTTTGCCGTGCTCACCGGCGCGCGCCGCCTCGATGGCGGCATTGAGGGCCAGCAGGTTAGTTTTGTAGGCGATGTCTTCGATCAGGCTGATACGACCGGCGATGGATTTCATGGCCTCCACCGTTTCCGCCACTGCCTTGCCACCTTCGACCGCCTGTTTGGAAGCGGTACCGGCAATGGCATCGGTGGCGCGGGCATTTTCCGTGTTCTGGGTAATCGACGCATTCATCTCTTCCAGTGAGGCGCTGGTCTCTTCGATACTGGCGGCCTGTTCACTGGCCGCCTGACTCAGGCTTTGCGACGAGGCGCTGACCTGCTGCGAGGCCGATGCCATATTGTCCACGGCGCTCTTGACCTCCAGCAGGACGTTCTGGATCTTTTCAATGAAACCGTTGAAGGCGCGGGCCGTCTGGCCCAACTCGTCCTTGCCAAAGTCGGGGATGCGTTGGGTCAGGTCGCCATCGCCATCGCGCAGGTCATCGGCGGCGGCCAGCATCTGGTTCAGGGGTCGGGCGATCACCACCCGGGCAAACACGATGGCCACCAGGGTCACCAGCGCTAAAATAACCATAGCGGTAATGATCACCATGTTGCGCATCTTATACACCGAAGCGAAGGCCTCGGCCTTGTCGACCTCGGCCATCATAACCCACTTCATATCCTTGATCTTCAGCGGCCGGTAGGCCGACAGCACCGGGATATCCCGATAGTCATTAAAGATCTCGGTCTTGGTGGTGCCCTTCATGGCCGCCTGGGTGCCCTGGGTCTTGACCGGTTGCAGGCCGATGGCTGTGTCCTGTGCCTTCATCTGACTGATGACGTCCTTATCCATGCCTACGTCATTCATCAGTTTGAAATAACCCGCCTTGTCTTCAATCAGGAAGCGCGATTGACTGCGCAGGGTGAAATCATCCGCGACGATATAGGTCTCGCCGCTGTCGCCGAGGCCGATGTCCTTCCATTTCTTGTTACTGGTCATGACGTTGTTGATCTTGTCCACCGGCATCTGAAAGGCCAGCACACCGATGAGCTTGCCATTGTCCATGATTGGTGAGGCAATAAACGAGGCCGGCGCCATATACGAGGCCGGGTAGGGTTTGAAATCGACCGTCTTGGTAAAGTCCGCTGAACTGGCGCCGGCGGCCTGGCGAAAGGCGTCGGCAAAATTGGTGTTGCTATAAGGACCGGTCTTGAGCGAGGTGGCAAAATCGGCCTCTTTAAACACGGTGTAGACGATTTCGCCGGTTTCGATGTCGATCAAAAAGATATCGTAATAACCAAACTTCTCCAGATAATTGCGGATGATTGGGTGATATTTTGCATGGAACTTACTGTAGGCGCTGCCATCGCTGGCGTAGTCCAGTTTATGCTTGGAGCCTACCGGGTTAGGGTTCTGGGCGATGTACAGGTTTTGCATCACCAGGCCGTCGTCCGTGCGCGGCAGGAATTCACTAGTGGATGCGCTGCGGCCGGTCTTTTCCTTGACTCGCGGCAGGAATTCCTTGGTGAAGAAGCCATCGACCCGCGCCTTGTAAGGCCCTATATCTTTTATGTTTAGATCGGACCTGATGGCGTGATAACTGCGGTTGAAGTCACGCATGGCCATCTTCACGGTTTCGCTCTCGGAGAAGGTCTGCACCTGATCGTGGATCTCTTGCATATAGTCCTCGATCTGCGCGGCCTTGATCTCACGCACCGCGGTCAGTTTGTCGAATGACTCTTTCTCCATGGCGTTCTGTGAAACGTTATAGCTGATAATCGCCACAGACAAGATGGCCAGCAATCCGGAGGCCAGAAAGACAATCAGGACTTTGGTTCCGATCTTCAGATTCATAAAAAACTTCATCGTTAGCTCCCTATATTTTCAGCAGTCAGTAATCGTGCAAGTATTAATGCAGAACCGGTGCTTCACCACCCTTCGGTGTTGAACGACCGGCATGATGCAGCTGGCTTTGCATTTTTTCCGCCATCTCGGTGGCGCGTTGTACCAGGTTAGGTACATCGAGGATCACCGCCACATCCCCTGTACCAAGGATAGTGGCCCCGCTGATCCCCTTGAGCTTTTGCAAGATCTTACCCAGCGGCTTGATCACCGTCTGGAACTCGCCGAGCAGTTCATCGACCACGAAGCCGGCCTTCTGATTACCAAACTGCACCACCACGATATTCTCGCGATGTACCTCGCTGTCGCGGTCATTGAAAAACTCCCGCAAGCGCAGGAAGGGCAGTACTTCGCCGCGCAGGTTGATATAACTCTGTACCGCCACCTCTTTTTGCTCGTCCTCGCTGAGTTCGATACATTCATGGATGGTATCGAGCGGGATGACATAGCTGGAGCCACCCACGCCGACCAGGAAGCCATCGATGATCGCCAGGGTCAGGGGCAGACGGATACTGACCGTGGTGCCCTCGCCAAAGGTGCTCTCCACATCAACGGTGCCGCGCAGCGCTTCGATATTGCGTCGCACTACATCCATGCCCACGCCTCGGCCTGACAGGTTGGTGACCTTTTCAGCGGTGGAAAAACCAGCCTCAAAGATCAGGCGATAGACATCATTGTCTGACATATTGTCCTCATCGACATGCATACCGCGTTCCCTGGCCTTGGCAATAAGCTTTGCCCGCGACAGGCCACGCCCGTCATCGATCACTTCAATCACAATATTGCCGGAATCGTGATAGGCGTTGAGCTTAAGGACACCCTGTTCCGGCTTGCCGGCGGCCCGGCGTTCCGCGGCGGACTCAATGCCATGGTCCATGGAATTACGTACCAGGTGCATGAGGGGGTCACCAATGCGTTCCACCACGGTCTTGTCGAGTTCCGTATCCGCACCGGTAATATCCAGTTGAATATTTTTGCCGAGTTCTTTACTGACATCACGTACCACGCGTTGAAAACGGGTGAAGGTCTCGCCGATCTGCACCATGCGTAAATTCAGCGCGCTATCGCGGATCTCTTCCACCAGCCGACCCATACTGGACATGGATTCCAGCAATTTTTCATCCGCCAGTTTGTGTGCCAGCAGGTTACTGGAGGCCCCGGCGATAACCAGTTCACCGACCAGGTTGATCAGTCTGTCCAGCTTGGTGGCGTCAACCCGGATTACCCGGTTAGCGGATTTGGCCTGATCCATAATACGTTCCTGTTTGGCCAGGGCCGCATCGACCACGTCCTGCTTGACGACCTTGTGCTCGACGAGTATTTCACCGAGTTTCTTTTCAGTCTCGCCACGGGCCTGACGATCCGGGTCAAAGTTCAACTGATTTTGTTCGGCCAGGACTGCCTGAAGTTCGGCCTCGGTGACGGCACCGCATTTGACGAGAATTTCACCCAGCTTCATTTCCTCGTTGGGGAGTTGTTCGATCATCTCGGCAAACAGGCTGAATTTTTTGGTTGGCGGCAGGATATGGATTTCGCTCATTTCCCTGACGAAGTCAAACACGGACTCGATCTGCTCGCGTTCCACCTCGCCATCGAAATTGACTTCGAAGGAAAGATAACAATGTTCGGGGTCGGTAATTTCCAGACTGGGCAGTTCGTCATACAGGGTAATGACACTGACCTCACCCAGCTTGCGCAAATAACGTATAAATGACAATGGGTCCATGCCGTTCTGCAGGACCTCCCGATCAAAACGCATGGAGATATGCCAGTTATCAAATACCACCGGATTACCTTCGTCATCTATCGGGAAGCCACCTTCAGCGGCAATCATGCGGCTGACTTCATCCTGACTGACGACCCTGGCGTTAGGATCGAGGAAGGGGGTGAGTTGTGCAATCAGCGAATTGCCTTCCTGCCTTACATCATCGCTCAACTCCTCATCACCATTGACCGCAAGCTGCACCAGTACGCCCATGTGATCCCGACAACCAAGTAACACGGCAATGAGGTTAGTTTCTATTTGTGTCTCGCCGCCACGCACCCGGTCGAGCACATTCTCGACGATATGGGTAAATTCGACGATGTTATCAAAACCGAATACCCCGCCAGTGCCCTTGATGGTATGGGCTGCACGAAATATCGCATTGATCAAGGCTTCATCACCCGGCGAATTTTCCAGACGCAACAGAGACTCTTCCATCAGGTTAAGTAGTTCGGTCGCTTCATGTTCAAATGAATTTATTGCACTATCACCCATAACTTACTCCATAAACAGATCAGGCTGTTTTAATCAGTTAGCCGCAACTCTTTCGAATTCACCAAAGTGCATTTCCAGGCCAAAGATATCCATCACTTCCGCGACAGCCCGGCTGACGGATACAAGATGAAACTCCTTATCGTCTTCCAGACAGGCCGTCTGGGCCTGCATCAGCAACTGAAAACCTGCGGTATCGATCTCCGAAACCCCGCCGAGATTCAAATTGACGGTCGATGATTTTTTTATGGCCTTTTCCAGCCCCTTCTTGAATTCGTTGACGTGATAAATAGTGAGTTCACCCTCTACCACCGCCTCGCAGACCCCGTCATTTATCTCAGACTTGAATTCCATCGCGTTCTCCAGCCCTTAAGGCATAATCAGTTTTGACACGGCATCGAGCATTTGCTCCGGCTTGAATGGTTTGACCATCCAGGCCTTGACCCCGGCGCTACGCCCTTCATCCTTGAGGCTCTCGCCGGACTCGGTCGTCAGCATGATGATCGGCGTGAACTTATATGCCGCCATGTCCTTGATCTTTTTTACCATTTCGATACCGTTCATATTCGGCATATTCACGTCACTGATAATAAGATGTATCTTCTTACCATCCAGTTGGTTCAACCCTTCCTGACCGTCAGCCCCTTCTATCACCTCGTAACCGGCATTCTTTAATGCAATACCTACCACTTCACGCAGTGAGTCTGAATCATCGACAATCAATATCGTTTTTGACATTGCAGCTCTCCTGTTATTACTCTTTATCTGGTTTTCACTTTAAAAAAATTCGACTTCCACATCTTCGGGTCCACCGGCATTTTCACCCTTATGCAAACGGCGTTGCTCCTCGGTGGTATAACCCTTTTGTAATTCCGCTAATAAGCCTTCAACATGATAATCCTCAAAAACCCCATGGTGTCGCTGTCCTTGTTTATCGGCCAATATGCTGGAAAATTTATACATAGATTGCGTCACATGCTGCATGATCTGGCTGACCCGGTCCTGAAACTGCAAAGACACCAGAATGTCATTAATTTCCTTGACGATTGCGATGCTCACGGATTGCAACATATTTGATGAGGTTGAAAGCCCATCGGTGACACTATGCAATTCTTCCAGCACCACATTGATTGATGTGCGGGCCTCGGTTTCCGCCGCTTCGTCCTGAATCGAGGCCTGCTCGGCGCTGAGCAAGGTCAGTTTCATCGCGTCATTGACACGGTTCACCATGTTGACGATCTGCTCACCCGCCTTACCCGATTGGATAGATAACTCTCTGACCTCATCGGCCACCACGGCAAATCCTCGACCCATTTCACCGGCCCGCGCCGCCTCGATCGCCGCGTTGAGGGCCAGCAGATTGGTTTGCGAGGCAATCGCCTCGACCGAATTGGCCATTTTCTTCAGGTCATCAGTGTGATCTACTAACTCTGATACCTGATGTTTCAGGTTATCGCGCATCTGCGTCGACTGGGCCATTCGATCCACCAGTCCACTCAGCTTATGGCGGCTGCTTTCAAACACGGCGAGCACAGTATTACCATCATCATCGGCCATATTGCCCGCCGTTTGACTCGATGCGGCAACGGCCGAGTTAAGGCTCTTAACCAACCCACCAAAACGCTTTGACAGGGCCTTGATGGCCTCTTCCGTCTGGGCCCGCGACAGCTCTACCTGCTTGGCGGTGATATCGCATAATTGACTCATCGCCGACTCCATCGAGGCGAGGAACTCCTCGGGGGGGCGTGTCTTTCTGAGCCGTTCACTATCTTCCTGCCAGGATTTTTCGAGTAAACGTGTCGCCATACGTTGCTGGCGCAGCATGAACAGGTACAAACCAATTAACAGGGCTGTCACGAATATAGAGTAGGACAGGCTCCTGGCCGTCACCCCTTCAAGCAAGAGCACCCCCGACACGCCACCGGTGACAAACAGTAGATAGATTAAATTTCTAATCACAAATATAAACTCTGCCGGTTATGTTCAATGGCAACGACCCAGTTCATCACGACAATATCCTTAATGCAGAGCAATTCCCGATGTAAGACGCCATATTTGTTCCGGCCTGATGACATCAGTGCGATGCCAACATCAATAACCATTTTATTAGCGAGAGTATTTTCTCCTGACAGGCAAAATCCTCTGAGACACATAACAATATCGTCACTTGCCACGGAAGCTTTACAGTTGCAGGAGATCAGAGATGAGAATGACTGAGAAATGTTGTGGTTGGATATCGATCAGAAACCGGTGAAAGACACAATTCGACGACAAAATAATTTTGATGCAGAAGTCTGTATTGCAAGCAACCGCGGTCTGACAGGGTGGGCCTGATAAACTCGTGAGATGTTATGTTGCTACCACCCGACCATCATGAGTAGCGTTTAGTGAAAGAGACAAACAGGCTTATCTGTCCCCTGCCGGTTGTCCCCAACCGCCGCCGCCGGCAGAAACCAAACCAAGGCGATCCCCAGGCTTGACGTCGAGACACACCTTCGGCCCCAGGACAGTTTGATTCAGCCTGTTCTCACCTGGCTGGGCAGGTCGGCCATTCGCAAGCCCCCACGGCGCATGCTCGCGTCTCTCGGTCAACAGGGTCACCGTTGCCGGTTGTAAAAACTCGAATTCACGCCGCAGACCATCGCCGCCCCGCTGCCGGCCGACACCACCTGAGTTATCGCGCACACTATATATATGGATACGCAGGGGATAGCGGCTTTCCAGGACTTCGATGGGGGTGTTGCGGGTATTGGTCATGTGGGTCTGCACAGCCGACAGGCCCGGCTGCCGGGGACCGGCGCCCATGCCGCCGCCCATGGTTTCGTAATAATCCCAGCTGGCCTGTCCCACGTATCCGCCCATGGCCAGATTATTCATGCTGCCATGACTGGCCGCCGGGATCCGCTCGGGGATGGCCTGGGCCAGGGCCCCCATGATGACATCGACGATGCGCGTACTGGTTTCCACATTACCGGCCGCCACCGCCGCCGGACGACGGGCATTCACCAGACAGGCCTCGGGGGCGGAGATGCTGATCGGGCGAAAGGTCCCGGCGCAGGCCGGTGTTTGCTCAGGCATCAGACAGCGAAACACGTAATAAACGGCCGCCGCCGCCACCGATAAAGGGCAATTGATATTACCGGTGGTCTTCCCCGCCGTGCCGGCAAAATCCACCTGCACCTGTTGCCCCCGCACCCGCACCAGCGCCCGGATACACAGATC
>JAHEDB010000523.1 GCA_024641465.1 Chromatiales bacterium
TCCGGCACACAGGATGACGGTTGGCAAATTTATCGCCGTGGCGATCCGTGGCTGGAACTGGGGCCTGGATATGTGCCTGTCAAAACACTGTATTGCGGCATTTGTTCTACTGACCTGGCGCGACATTTATTGCCCTTCCCCTTGCCCCAGATCACCGGTCACGAGCTGATTGGGCAATATCAAAACCGGCCAGTGGCTATCGAGATCAATGCCTCTCATGCCGCACGCGGGATCGAGGATGATGATTGTATTTATTGCCGTAACGGCCTCGATAGTCATTGCCCGGAGCGTATGACCCTGGGGATCGATCGGCTGCCGGGTGGTTTTTCACCCTGGGTGCTGGCGCCGGTGCGGGCCATCCATTACTTACCCGAGACGGTTTCCCCTCTTGCCGGGGTATTGCTTGAACCTTTTGCCGCGGCACTCAAGGCAGTAGAGACCACACCACCGCAAGATGGTGAGCAGATCGCCGTGTTGGGACCGCGGCGTCTGGGTATGTTGCTGATCGCCGCGCTCGAGTGTTATCGCAAGACACAACATAAGAATTTTGAGATTACTGCGGTGGTGCGTCATACCGGCCTGCAACAGATCGCCATCGAACTGGGGGCGGACCGTGTCGTCTGCCTGAAAGAGAATCAGCCACAGGAGGTGTATAGGCAGTTCGATGTGGTGTTTGATACCACCGGCAAACCGCAGGGCTTCGAACTGGCCGTGACAATGGCGCGGCGGGTGGTGCATCTCAAGTCGACTCATGGTCAGCCGGTCGCGGGTCTGCAACACATGACCTCGCTGGTGATCAATGAACAATCACTGCTGGCCTATAATGCGGAAAATTTGTCAATGGCCCTGTCGAATAGCCTGGACTGGCCGGGTAAAAGGCGAATCTATGTCACTCCAGCATTAGTGAACGACAGATTTGCCGGGAGGTTTACGGATCAAGATGAAATTGTGACAGACCTGAACTCGCCAGAGACAGCATCTGATTTGATGAATCAGTTTGAGGTTGCGATCGTCAGCCGTATTGACGAGATAAATCAATTGACGCGTCCAAATACGCTACAGGGACATAGCCTGCTCAGGGCGGGAGGCGTCCTCTTGCTGGACCCTGTTACATTTAAGGGATGCAAGGATGAATTATTTGTACGAATATGTCAGGACGGCCTGCAACTGGAGACATCGCGTTGCGGTAGTTTCGCCCATGCAACCGATATATTTCGTCAGTGTCCCGGCCTGGCTGAGCGGCTGCAAGCGTGCCTGGTCACACAGATCATGGGACTCGATCAGCTGGCGGAGGCCATGCAACTCGCATCGAGTAGTGATAAAAGTATCAAGCTGGTGGTGCAGACAAACTAACAGCTTGTTGAAAAACTACTGCGCTTGCCATGACGGCGTTGCAAAAGGGCTCAAAATGCTCATTTACTGCGTGTAAATCGCTCTCGCCCGCACTGTAGAACCCCTGCGGGTTTCATTCAGCACTACTTCGCTATCGCTCAGGTCGTCCCTGGGCTACGCGAAATAAGTACATCCTGTACAAAACTCCGCTTTTTCGCCCTTTTGCGCCTTGTCCCGGCTGCGCTCGCTACGTTTTTCAACAAGCTGCTAAATGGCTATTTTGTCGGCCTGAAGAGAATAAAACTCAGATCATCCGGATGACAGGGTAGATCGGTTTTCGGTGTTTGCATGCGTTCATGGGCCAGCAGTTTGAGTTGTTTGCCGGCCAGCTCGATATCGCCCTTGCGTGCCAGTTCGACGATTTCCTCAACATACAGATTATCGAACAGACCATCACTGGATATCATCAGGGTATCGTATTGTGCAAGCTTGATGGCCGCACCGATTTCGATACGCATGTCGGCGGCACCGACCACATTAGAAACGATATGACGCTCCTCATGATGTACCGCCTCATTCTCATCGAGCATCCCTGACTCAACAGCATAGCCAACTGGTGAATGGGGTACGGATTGCAGTTTGATTTTGCCCCGCTGTCCGGTAACCAGGATCATGGAGTCACCGACATGATAGGGGCGGATGATCTGATTTTGATATTCGATGGCTACCAGCGTCGTGGCTGAACCCGGGGTTTTGTCCTGTATCAATTGGTTGGCCTTTTCAATGCCATCCAGTATGGCCTCACGCAATGAATTATTATCGGTAACATTGCTGACGGATTTTTCAATCGCCTTAATGGCTATCTTGGATGCCGCATCGGAGTTCGGCAGGCTGCCAAGACCATCGGCAACGATAAA
>JAHEDB010000083.1 GCA_024641465.1 Chromatiales bacterium
CTTTGTCAGTTGTTCGATGTCATTAAAATGAAAAACATGTATGGTAAACAGGTGCGCGGCATCGAACGTAGCACTTTTTTGCTGGATGACAAGGGTGTATTACGCCAGGAATGGCGCAAGGTGAAGGTCGATGGCCACGTCGATGAAGTGCTCAACGCGGTCAAGGCGCTGAATAAAAAATAATATGGGCTAATATAATTACAATATGAATACAAAACAGATTGCCGGCCACCGGCTGTTTATCCTCGATACCAATGTCCTGATCCACGACCCCTCCTCCCTGTTTCGTTTTAAAGAACACGATATCTTCCTGCCGATGATGGTGCTGGAGGAGCTCGACAATAATAAAATCGGTCGGACGGAAGTCGCGCGCAATGCGCGTCAGGCGAGTCGATTTCTCGATGAACTGGTGAGTGACGCCAGGGTCGATGAAATTGAACAGGGCATTCCACTGCAACTGAGTGGATTCAACCACGAAGAAAACTGCGGCCGCCTGTTTTTCCAGACCCGCTCCTTTTCACAAAACCTGCCGGAATATCTGCCGGGCAACAAGGCCGATAATAATATTCTCGGTACCGCCGTCGCCCTGCAGGGCAAGTTCCCCGAGACCAGGATCACCATGGTCTCCAAGGATATCAACCTGCGCATCAAGGCCACGGCGCTGGGTATCGCGGCCGAGGATTATCACAACGACAAGGTACTGGACGACACCGATTTGTTGTTCAAGGGCCACCATGAACTGGAAGAAGGCTTCTGGGACATGCACGGCAAACAGATGGACTCCTGGATCGAATCGGGCCGAACCTTTTATCGCGTCTCTGGACCCGATGTTGAAAACTGGTCACCCAATCAATTTCTGCACAGCAAGGATGAAAGCGGTTTTACCGCCATCGTCCGCAGCATCAGTGAAAAAAATGAAGCCGTCATCGAGACCCTGCGCGACTACAGCACACCCGCCCACAAGGTCTGGGGCATCAATGCCCGCAACCGTGAACAAAACTACGCACTCAATCTGTTAATGGACCCGGACATCGATTTTGTCAGCCTGTTGGGTATGGCCGGTTCGGGCAAGACCCTGCTGACCCTGGCCGCCGGCCTGCAACAGACCCTCGAACAAAAACGCTATCAGGAGATCATCATGACCCGCGTGACCGTACCGGTGGGTGACGATATCGGTTTCCTGCCCGGTACCGAAGAGGAAAAAATGACTCCCTGGATGGGCGCGTTGATGGATAACCTGGAGGTACTCGGACCGAGCAATCATGGTGGCGACTGGGAGCGCGCGGCGACCAATGACCTGTTGAGCAAGCGCATCAAGATCCGCTCAATGAATTTTATGCGCGGGCGGACCTTTTTAAACCGCTATCTCATACTTGATGAGGCGCAGAACATGACACCCAAGCAACTCAAGACCCTGATCACCCGCGCCGGTCCCGGCACCAAGGTGGTATGCCTCGGCAATATCTCACAGATCGACACACCCTATCTGACCGAGACCACCTCGGGGCTGACCTACGTCGTGGATCGGTTCAAGAGCTGGCCGCACAGCGGCCATGTCACCCTGATACGCGGCGAGCGTTCCCGTCTGGCGGATTACGCCTCGGACGCACTCTAGTCCGATGTTTTCACCGCGGCCGCGGCTGCGGCATGCTCCGGCGCCAGGGCAAAGGCGCGCAGGGTCGCGCCCACCAGGGTCGCCAGCGGGATGGCAAAGAACACCCCCCAGAAACCCCACAGGCCACCAAACACCAGGACGCTGACGATGATCGCCACCGGGTGGATATTGACCACCTCTGAAAACAATAACGGTACCAGCACATTGCCATCGAGGGCCTGAATAATACCGTACACCAGCATCAGGTAGGCAAACTCGGATGTCCAGCCCCATTGCACATAGGCGATGAATGCCACGGGCACGGTGACCACGGTGGCGCCGATATAGGGCACCAGCACCGACAGGCCGACCAGCACCGACAGCAGGATGGCGTACTTCAGGCCCATCAGGCCGAACGCCACCACGCAGACCGCTGCAACGGCGACGATCTCCCAGAACTTGCCGCGCACGTAATTACCCAGTTGCAGGTCCATCTCTTCCCAGACCTGGGAGGCCATGCGTCGTTCCGGTGGCAGGAAGCGCGACAACCAGCTGAGGATTACCCACTTATCCTTGAGAAAGAAAAAGACCAGCATCGGCACCAGGATCAGGTACACCATGATGGTGATCATGCCAGGGATGGATGCCAGGGATGAAGTGAGTAACTGCTGGCCCATCAGCGCGATTTCAGAGTCGATCTCTTCCGCATAGGCGGTGACCTGCTGTACGGTAAAAAAGCCGTGTTGCGGCAGTGTCAGGATCGCCGCCTTGCCCTGGACAATATAATTGGGCAGCTCACGCACCAGTTCCTTGATCTGACGGGAGATCAACGGTGCCATGCCGAACATGATGAACATGACAAAGGTCATAAAGCCGCTGAACACCAGGATCACCGCCGGCAAGCGACGCATCTTAAGTCGGGATTCACAGACATTGACGATGTCTTCCAGCAGATAGGCAATGACGATCGCCGCCAGCGCCGGGGCCAGCATGTGACCCATGGTCAGCACGATGGTAAATCCAACGATCAACAGTATCGCCAGTAACACCGCATGGGGATCGGAGAAATAGCGTCTGTACCATTTACTGATTACTTCAAACATGTTTAGTCCATCTGTTCGCTGTATACATCATAGTGACGTTCAAAGACCTGCTCAAGTTCATCGATCACCTCTTTGGCCAGGCGCCCCTGCATGATGTGTTGCGCCATCAGGGCCGAGGTCTCGGTCAGCATCTTGTCTTTATCGAGCATGGGATAACTGGCCGACAGACGCTTGATGGCGGCAATCACCGATTCTTCCGCGGGACGCTCGATTTTATTCAGGGTGAGGAATTCCTTTGACTCGTCCGGGGCGCTGCGTGCCGCCAGGAACTCGGCAAAGCTTAACAGGGTGTGGGCATCTTCGCTGGAGAGATTGCGGTAGTATTTTAGTAACTGTTTTTGCTGTTGTTTCATGTCAGCCATCCCGGCAGGCTACCGGTCATGAAACTTTATAGTTCAGTGACATCTCGTCGTTCTTGTGTTGTTCGCAATAATTGCGTGCAAAGCTCAACAGTTCTTCCATGGCGCGGACGCGGAATTTCTGTTTCTGATGCACGAAGGAGAATGGTCGGTTGATTGGCGGCTCAAGATTGATCGCCACCAGGGAACCGAGTTTCAATTCCTTGGTGATGGTGGCGCGGGATAAAATGGACACCCCCATGCCTGCCTCGACCGCGCCCTTGATGGCCTCCAGGCTGCCCAGCTCCATGGCGACGTTCAGGTCGCTGGTGTTGAGGCCTTCATCATTCATGTGATCGATCATCACCTCACGGGTACCGGAACCCTCTTCGCGACAGATGAAGGGGAACTGAATCAGTTTTTCCAGGGTGATGGACGTTTCGTTTGCCAGCGGATGACCGGGTGGCACGATCACCACCAGTTGATCCATGCGGCACTTTTCCACCACCAGGTTTTTGTTATTCACCGGCGCCTCGACCACACCCAGGTCGATGGCATTGTTTTCCACCATCGAGACGATACCGTCGGTATTGGCCACCTTGAGGCGAATGGTTACTTCCGGATTTTTGTCTTTGAAGTCGCCGAGCAAGGCCGGCAGCATGTATTCCGCCACCGTGGTGCTGGCACCGAGGATCAGCACACCGCTGATGTCACCGGTCAGTTCGCGCACCGAATTGTCCATTTCCGCATACAGTTCAAAGATACGTTCGGCGCAATCATATACGCGCTTACCGGCATCGGTCAGGCTGATGCGATTGTGGGTACGATCAAACAGGCGGGTATTGAACTGTTCTTCCAGCTGTCGGACCTGGAAGGTCACCGCAGGCTGGGTCATGTGCAATTCTTCGGCTGCCTTGGTAAAACTGAGCAGGCGGGCAACGGTCTGGAATACCTGTAATCTGCGATCGGCCATATCTGAACTACTTAAAGGTGAGGTTAATAATCTGTATCTATACGCGTATTTACAAAACTAAGGAACAATATTACCAAGTATTGATACAAACAGGAATAGACAGTGGACATTTGCAACCGCTTTGGGCAAAGAACCGGTGTTTCGGGGTGCAGATTGTAACCAAGCGCCACCCGAAACACCAGCCAGGTCGGGATTAGCTACCGGAAGGCAGCCTTTTTTGCATCACGGCATAATACATCACCGGGATCACCACCAGGGTCAGGACGGTGGAGACCAGGATACCGAAGATCAGCGACAGGGCCAGACCGTTGAAGATCGGGTCATCGAGGATAAACAGCGCGCCCAGCATGGCGGCCAGCCCGGTGAGGATAATCGGTTTGGCGCGCACCGCCCCGGAGCGGATCACCGCCTTGTCGAAGCTTATGCCCTCCGCCACTTGCTGATTAATGAAATCCACCAGCAAAATGGAGTTTCGCACAATGATCCCCGCCAGGGCGATCATGCCGATCATCGAGGTGGCGGTGAATTGCGAACCAAACAGGGCATGGCCCGGCATCACGCCGATGATGGTCAGGGGGATCGGTGCCATGATCACCAGCGGCACCAGGTAGGAGCGGAACTGCGCCACCACCAGCAGGTAGATCATGATCAGGCCGATGCCATAGGCGATACCCATATCGCGGAAGGTCTCGTAGGTGACCTGCCATTCCCCGTCCCACTTGAGGCTGTATTCATAGGGATTATCCGGTGGCGAGATCAGGAACTGACTCACCGGACGGTCGTAGGCCACCGGCGTCTTACCGAGGCTGCCGAGGATACTGAACATACCGTACAACGGGCTGTCCAGCTTACCGGCCATGTCGCCGGTGACGAAGGCCACGGGTAACATATCCTTGTGATAGATCGCCTGGTCGCGTCGGGTTTCAATAATTTTCACGATATCGCCCAGCGGCACCAGTTGTCCCGACTGGCTGCGCAGTTGCAGGCGCAGCACATCATCGATCCGCGCCTTATTGGCCACCGGGTATTCGAGGCGGATCGGCATGGGGTATTTCAGATTGCCGGGATGCAGGTAACTCACATCCTCGCCACTGAGCACGGTAGACACCGCATGCACCGCCGCCTGAGGAGAAACCCCCAGCAGCGCCGCCTTCTGTTGATCTATTCGCAGGATGAGCTTGGAGGTGTCTGCCTCCAGGCTGTCATCCACATCGACGATGTCCGGGGTCTGTTCAAACACCGAGCGGATCTGTTTGGCGACCTTGAGCTGGCCTTCATAATTGGCGCCATAGATCTCGGCCACCAACGGCGACATCACCGGCGGGCCCGGCGGCACCTCGACCACTTTGACATTGGCGTTTAATTTCCGGCCGATATCCTGTAGCGGCTGGCGCATGCTCAGGGCAATCTCATGACTCTTGCGATGGCGCTGTTTCTTGTCCGCCAGATTGACCTGGATGTCGCCGACATTGGCGCCCTGGCGTAAATAATACTGCCGCACCAGACCATTGAAATTGATCGGTGATGCGCCACCGGCATAGACCTGATAGTCGGTCACCTCGGGGACGGTGGCGATAAAACGGCCCAGTTCACCCAGTACGCGGGTGGTCTGCTCCAGCGGCGTGCCTTCCGGCATATCGACCACGATCTGAAACTCGGATTTGTTGTCGAACGGCAGCATCTTCAGCACCACCAGCTTCACCATCGCCAGGCCGACCGAGACCACGATCAGCCCCACCATCACCAGCAGTAGTTTACGGCGCCGCTTGCGACCCTCTTCCCCAGCCAGAAACGGCCCGACGACCTTTTCGAACAGGGGTAACAGCCCCTCTTCACCGGCCAGCAGCTGTTTGCTTTTGGCCACATAGCCCTCCAGCCGACCGGCCAGACTGCCGAGTTGCGGGCGCAAGTGTTGTTGGTAAAGGCTCGCTAACCGGCCGGGTTCGGCCGGGGCAGGGTGATCAGCATGATGGCCATGGGCCAGCACCTTGTTGGCCAGCCAGGGGGTGACGATGAAGGCCACCGCCAGGGAGATCAGCATACCGATACTGGCATTGATCGGGATCGGGCTCATATACGGGCCCATCAGCCCCGTCACGAAGGCCATCGGCAGCAGCGCCGCGATCACGGTAAAGGTCGCCAGGATGGTCGGGCCACCGACCTCATCCACCGCACCGGGGATGGCCTCGAGCAGGGTCTTGTCCCCCATCTGCATGTGGCGATGGATGTTCTCCACCACCACGATGGCGTCATCGACCAGGATGCCGATGGAAAAGATCAGCGCGAACAGCGAGACGCGGTTGAGGGTGAAGCCCCAGGCCCAGGAGGCGAACAGGGTCATGGCGAGGGTGATCACCACGGCCACGCCGACGATAAAGGCCTCGCGTTTGCCCAGCGCCACCATCACCAGCAGGACCACGAAGGTGGTGGCAAACATGAGTTTACCGATCAGTTGCTTGGCCTTGGCATCGGCGGTCGCGCCGTAGTTACGGGTAATGGTGACATTGACCCCCTCGGGTATGACGATGCCACGCAGTTGGTCGACGCGCTCAGTGATCTGTTTGGCGATGTCCACCGCATTACTGCCCGGTTGCTTGGCGATGGCAATGGTGACAGCGGGATGTTCACCTTTTGTCTGGCCGCCTTTTTGTTTGGCGGCGGCGGGGCCGTTACCAAACCAGGCATATTGTTCCGGTTGATCCGGGCCGCGGGTCACCGTGGCCACATCGCGCAGATAGACCGGCTGGCCCTTGTGCACCGCGACGATCAGGTCGCCGACCTCTTCGGCGGTGGCCAGGAACTGGCCGGCCTGGACCTCCAGCTCCTGATTATTGCCCACCAGATTACCCGAAGGCTGGGTGGCATTACTTTGTTGCAAGGCGGCACGCAGGTCGCTCAGGGCCAGGTTATAGGTGCGCATGGCATCGGCATCGATCAGCACATGCACCACATGTTCGGGACCGCCGAGGGTGTAGATATCCCGCGTCCCCTGCACACGCTTCAGTTCGACCTCGATGGCATGGGCGACCTGCTTTAATTCATGGGCGCCGCGCTTGTCATCCTCGCTCCACAGGGTCAGGGCGACAATCGGCACATCGTCGATGCCCTTGGGTTTAATGATCGGCGACGCGACCCCCAGGCCCGGCGGCAGCCAGTCCTGGTTGGAATAAATGGCGTTATATAAACGGACGATCGCCTGGGTACGGTCCTCCCCCACCTTGAACTGCACGGTGAGCACCGACATGCCGGGGCGGGATACCGAATACACATGCTTCAGGCCTTCGATTTCAGACAGGATCTGCTCCGCCGGGGTGCTGACCAGTTCCTCCACCTCCTTGGCCGAGGCGCCCGGGAAGGCGATAAACACATTGGCGAAGGTGACATTGATCTGCGGCTCTTCCTCGCGCGGGGTGATCATCACCGCGAACAGGCCAAGCAGAAAACCGACCAGCGCCAGCAGCGGCGTGATCTCGGAGGTCAGAAACGAACGGGCGATACGCCCGGAAATTCCCAGTGGCGCACTCATTATTTTTTACCCTGATGTTCTTTGAGCAGGACCCCGGCATAGACCGGATCAACGGCCACCCGCTCGCCGGGTAGCAGACCGGCCAGGACCTCGACCTGGCCCGCGGCATCGCGCTTGCCGAGCCTAACCTGGCGGAAGGAAATCTGTTGTTTGTCATCGACCACATACACCGCGGTGACCTCACTGCGGTGCACCACACTGGCATCGGGGATCTTCAGGGTCTGATCCTCGCCCATGATGAACACCACCTTGGCATACATACCGGGATAGACGCCGTATTCGCCCTTGGGCAGATAGACCTGCACGGCAAAACTGTGACTCTCGGGGTCGGCGTAGGCGCTGATGCGCAGGGATTCGGCCGTGGCGCGCTGGCCACCGTTATAAATAAGGAAGGCCTGTTTGTGCTGACGCACGCCGTGGATCATATCTTGTGGCACGGACACCTTGGCGCGTAGGGATTCCAGTGACAGGCCGGTCATCAGCTTCTGTCCGACCGTGGCATTCTCACCCACCTCGACATAACGCTTGACCACAATCCCGCTATAGGGCGCCCGTACCTGGGTGTATTCCAGCCCTTCCTGGGCCTGTTCAAAGCGGGCCTTGGCGGATTTGTAGGTCGCCTCGGCCC
>JAHEDB010000084.1 GCA_024641465.1 Chromatiales bacterium
GCATTGAGGGTGATGATGACATCCTTGCCCTCGATCTTTGTTTGATAGCTCACCAGCTTGGTCAGGTTGATCACCACTCGGGTTCTGCCACCGGCCTCGACTGCGGTAACACTGCGCGTGGCGCCGACACCAATGGTTTTATTCTTACGCGTCAGGTTGCTCTTGGTCTTGGGGAAGTCGAGGGCGATCCGGGCGGGGTTGTCGATGGTAAAACTACCGGGCTCCTTGATATTGCCCGACATTTTTAAGCGAATCTGTACAAGATCACCCGGTTGGGTGCTATAGGTGATATCGTCAAGCGTGGCATCACTATCATCCAGTAATGCGGCCTGAGCAGGCAGGCTGGCCAGAATACACACCAGTGACGGCAACAGCCATCGACCGAGATATCCTGCTTGTTTTCCCAAGCCCATGAGAGAGTATGTTTTGTTTGTTATGCTCATCGTGTTTCTCCATCAGAGCCTTATTCGTTTAAGGCGAGCGATGCCTCTCGGTCTACCCAACTGCCTGTGCCGCTGGGGATGATTTCTACCAGTTTTATGGATGTTTCAGTGATTGATACGATCTTGCCGTAATTCTTGCCAACGTAGTTACCGACCTGTACCCGATAAACGGATTTGTCCGGTGCACTAACCAGGCCCCAGCGCACCCCGCTCTTTTCCAGGTGACCGACAAAATTCAGGGTGTCGAGGGGATATTGTTCCAGGGGTTCGCGCTTGCGATTCATATCGGGTCGCAGACCGGAGTCGGAAAAGCTGGCAACCTCTTCGATGTATTGTACAAAGGGGTCACGCAAATCTTTTGGTTTATAGGCAAAGGTCTCGTAGGGAATGACTTCGGGCAAGGGGTCAATGCGTCCCTTGGACTGGGCCTTGACCTCTTCAAAAAAGGCCTCCAGGTCACCGTACCGTCCACCACTGCAAGCCGAAACAAGGATCAGGGGGGCTATAAACAAAGCGAGACCGAGGTGTGGGACAGATGCCGCATGCATATCTGCGTCTCCATTTCGCTTATTACTGAATATGTTTGTTAACTTCAACATGGGCTTTACCGGCGATTACCTTGTTTCTTTTTACGTTCTTCCGCGCGGTGAGTCGCCAGTTCATCTGTATCGAGATAACGGTAGGTCTTGGCGACCATCTCCATGGTGAGTGAGCCGGTTTTATCGTCACTCTTAATATTAATATTGTGCAGGGTAACGATACGAGGCAAAGCGGCGACGCCACTGACAAAAGAGCCAAACTGGTGATAACTGCCGGTCATGGACATCTGGATAGGCAACTCGGCATAAAAATCTACAAAGGTTTCATTTTCCGGCTTAAATAACTTGAACTCCACGCCGCTCGACAGACCCGTTTGTGAGATATCCACCAGCAAATCCTCGACCTCGGTCTTGCTGGGCAGTTGGCGCAACATTGCCCCGAAGGAATCTTCCATTTCCTTCATCTGTGTTTTATAGGTATCAAGGTTAATGACCTTGCCATATTTTGTTCGGTAGTCCTGTTTGAGCTGTTGTTCCTGCATCTGTGCGCCGCTCAACTGGCCAAACTGACTACTCAGATCGGAAAAATATCCGATGATCAGTACGAACAAACAGCTAATCGCTATAAAGGCAGCCTTGCCGGCCAGCGGCCAGCTCCCCATATTGCTGAAGTTAATGTCACCGAGATCGATATCTTTCATGGTTTTGTCTTGCCGCCTTTTTTCACGTCGCTGGCCTGCATCGCGTGCAGGACAAAGGTTCGGGTATTTTCAGCGTTCTTTTTATCCTTGTCAGTCTGGATCACATCCAGCTTGGGGTCGGTCATCCAGCCTGAAGTGGCGATATTGCGCATAAAGGCTGAGACGCGGGCATTGGACTGCGCCACCCCTTCGAGTTTTAATTGTTTGCCGGTTTGCTGGAAACTGCGTAGATAGACGCCCTCTGGAATCTGTCTGGCGATCTCATCGAACAGATGAACGATCTCTGGGCGATTTTGCTGCAACTGCTGGATAATTTTCATTCTGGCGAGCAATTGTGCCTTGGCCTTTTCCAGATCTTGAATCTCGGTCAGTTGTTTTTCGACCTTGTGTATTTCGGCTGATATATAGGTGTTGCGGGCATTTTGACCGCTGACCTGGCGAGAGATCTCCAGATGTACGGCAACAATAATGAGCAACATCAAAACCACAGACAATCCTGTAATGGACAGCAGTTGCTTTTGCTGTTCGGCGCGGCGTTCCTGCCGCCAGGGGAGGAGGTTAATACGCGCCATTAGTCAAAATTCCTCATGGCCAGCCCACAACCGATCATCAGCGAAGGGGCATCATTGGTCAGGCTTTGTGCCTTGACCCTTGATGCGATGGTCATCTGGGTAAACGGATTGGAGATGATGGTCGGGACCCCCAGTTTATTGGCGATCATTTCATCTATGCCATCAATCATGCTGCTGCCTCCGGCCAGAACGATGTAATCGACACTGTTGTAAGCACTGGAGGAAAAAAAGAATTGCAGGGAACGGCTGACCTGCTGGGTCATGGCCTCCTTGAAGGGTTCCAGGACCTCGGGGACATAGTTGTCTGGCAGCCCGCCCTGGCGCTTGGCCATACCGGCCTCTTCATAGGAGAGCCCGTAACGACGCTGAATTTCTTCTGTAAGCTGTTTGCCGCCAAACACCTGTTCACGGGTGTAAGTGGTTTTGAGATCGTGGATTACGTTGAGCGTGGTCATGGTGGAGCCGACATCGACGATAGCGATAGTCATGCCGACCCCTTGATCGGGTAACTGGGAGGCGATGAGGGCAAAGGCATTTTCCATCGCGTAGGCCTCGACATCGATAATGCGAGGTTTCAGGCCACCAAGCTCAATCGCCGCAATGCGTACATCGACGTTTTCACTGCGCGAGGCGGCGAGCAGAACATCAACCCGCTCAGGATCATTTTCAGACGGGCCAAGTACTTCGAAATCCAGGTTAACTTCTTCCAGCGGGTACGGGATATATTGGTCAGCCTCGAGCATAATTTGCTGTTCCATCTCGTCTTCGCTGAGATTGGCCGGCATGGCGATGACCTTGGTAATGACGGCCGAGCCGGCGACGGCCGCAGCGGCATGCTTGCAGCGGGTGCCCGACCTTTTTACCGCACGGCGGATGGCTTCACCCACGGCTTCGACATCGGAGATATTCTTTTCGATAACTGAGTTGGGGGGCAACGGTTCTACGGTATAACTTTCCACCCGGTACCGGTCACCATTTTTCCCAAGTTCCAGCAGCTTGACCGCAGTCGAGCTGATATCGAGCCCGACCAGGGGTGGTGATTTGGGAATGAAGAAGCTGCTAAAATCCATGTTTTTCCTTAAAACTCTTACAGTTACATAAGTATTATATATATTTACATTAAAATTCCCAGTCAACTATAGGGCAAACAATGTTTAATTACAATTCACATGGTGTTGACCGATTTAACGTCTTATACTATTAGCCTGACGCATAACGATAATAAACTTTGGATAATCTACCCTTTTTTCATAGAAAAGACTTGTGAATAAACCCCAAAAACGCCGATTCGGTACCATTTTCAAGTTGGTGCGCAATGCCATATTCCTTGGCGGGTTCGCACTCTTATTAGTCACAATGCTCCTGTATCCTTTTTTGCCGGATATCGAGACCCTCAAGGATGTCCGCTTGCAGGTCCCCCTCAAAGTCTTTACGCAGACTGGGGACCTTATCGCCGAATTCGGCGAGAAAAAGCGCTCTCCGCTCAATTATAACGAATTTCCACCCAAATTGATCAAGGCTATTTTAGCGGCTGAGGATGCGCGATTTTATGAGCATCCCGGAGTGGATTATCAGGGGATTCTCCGCGCAGTGGCGTCGTTGGTCAGAACCGGTGAGCGCTCGCAGGGCGGCAGCACCATCACCATGCAGGTGGCCCGTAATTTCTTCCTCAGCCGGGAAAGAACCTTTTTACGTAAGTTTAATGAGATCCTGCTAGCTTTTAAGATTGAAAGCAAGCTCAGTAAGGAAGAAATTCTTGAGCTTTATCTCAATAAGATCTACCTCGGCAAGCGTTCCTACGGCTTTGCCGCCGCCGGCCAGGTGTATTACAACAAGACATTGAATGAACTGGAATTGCCGGAACTGGCCATGCTGGCTGGTCTGCCCAAGGCGCCCTCACGCTATAACCCGGTGGTCAATCCCCGGCGCGCCGTTATCCGCCGCAATTATGTCCTGAGTCGGATGCATGACCTGGGTTATATCTTTGAAGAAGACTACCGCAAGGCCCTGGTAAAGCTGGATATCGCCAGCGTGTATGGACAGAGCATTGACGTGGAGGCGCCTTATATCGCCGAAATGGTGCGCACGGAAATGCTCGAACGTTATGGCAAAGACGCCTACACCCTCGGTTATAAAGTCTACACCACGGTCGAATCCAAACTGCAACTCGCGGCTAACTCCGCCCTGCGCGCCGCCCTGTTGGAATACGACCGTCGCCATGGCTATAAGGGTGTGGTCAAGCACGTGGACCTGTTTGATGACATCCCTGAAAAGCAATCTGATGATACTGAACAGGCTGCGGATGGGGATAAAGACGGGGAAACGGCACAGCCTGTGGCGGAAGAGCCGGTTGGTGTGAAATTTGAGCAGGATTATTGGGATTATGTCCTGCGTGATGTATCAAAGGTCGGTAACCTCGAACCGGCCCTGGTTTTGCAGGTCAACAAGGACGATGTCTATGCCTACGCAGGTAAGCGCATGGTCTACATTCCCTGGGCCAAGCTGGACTGGGCTCGACGCTATATAGATGATAATCAGGTTGGTCCGGCATTACATTCCGCCAATGACGTATTGAAACCCGGTGATGTGATCATGGTCACTGCGGCCGAGGAAGGTTGCTCATGGCTGGCGCAGGAGCCGAAGGTCGCCGGTGCACTGGTGTCCCTGCGTCCAGACGATGGTGCCCTGCTGGCGCTGAGTGGCGGTTTTGATTTTTACGCCAGTAAATTTAACCGGGCGATACAGGCGAATCGCCAGCCGGGCTCGGCATTCAAGCCCTTCGTCTATACGGCGGCGCTGGACAAAGGCTTTACCGCGGCCAGTATTATTAATGATGCGCCGGTGGTATTTGATGCCCCGGGCCTGGAAGATACCTGGCGACCGGAAAACTATAGTGGCCAGTTCTATGGCCCGACGCGTTTGCGTAAGGCGCTGGTCAATTCCCGTAACCTGGTATCGATCCGTTTATTGCGGTCAATCGGTATCGGTTACGCCACGAACTATATTCAGCGTTTCGGCTTTAAACGACCGTCTCTGCCACACGATCTGTCTCTGGCCCTCGGCAGTGGCACCCTCACCCCGATGGAACTGGCCACGGGTTATACGGTATTCGCCAATGGTGGCTTCAAGGTGGAGCCTTATTTTGTTGATCGCATTGTCGCCCCGGATAACAGGATCATCCGCACAGCCCAGCCAGTGCAGGTTTGCGTGAAATGTGTTGAGGCGATAGAAAAACAACGGGCGGCCGAGGCTGAAGCCAAGGCAAAAGAAGAGGCCCTGGCCGCGCAGCAACTTCAGGTCACACAACCACCAGCGCAGGTCCTGCCGGCAGGTGGACCGCAACCAACGGGTAATGTGGCTGTTCCTGGATTGGCGAGTCAGGATGGCGCGCCCCCACAAATGGCTACCCCACTTGAGCCCAAGTCGGTTGATGCCCCCGCTGAGTCAAAAACCAGGGAGCCACTGGCTGGGGTGAGCCCGCAGGAAACCTCCATAATTGGTGAACAAACTGAGGAACTCAAACCCTCGCGGCTGATTCCAAAACTGGTGGATATCAAGATTGAAGATGAATATCCCACGATCTGGTTAGGCCAAAATAGCGAGGTTATCCCTTTTGAAGGGCCACTGCCTGTTCGCGTCGCACCCCGGGTGCTTTCGCCCCAGACCCGTTTTTTAATCACCACCATGATGCGTGATGTGATTCGCTTTGGTACCGGACGTCGTGCCCTGTCGTTGAAACGAGGGGATCTGGCCGGCAAGACGGGCACCACCAATGATCAGCGCGATGCCTGGTTTACCGGGTTTAATGCGGAGATGGTCACGGTCAGTTGGGTCGGCTTCGATTCGCCGCAACCACTGGGTGCCAGGGAAACCGGTGCCCAGGCCGCCCTGCCGATGTGGGTGGATTACATGGGGGCGGCCCTCAAGGGGCAGCCCGAGACCCCCCTGGAACAGCCACCGGGCGTGGTTACCGTCAGAATTGATGAGAAGACCGGCAAACTGGTGTCGGCGGACAGTCCGGATGCGATTTTTGAATATTTCCTGTCAGACCAGGTACCGGGTGAAGAAACCACGGCTGGTTCGACTACCCCAGGCGCGCCCAGCACGCCATCAAACATAACAGAGCAGTTGTTTTAAGCTATGAAGCCAAATCGCAATGGCCATATGCAAATGCGGGGTTCGAGCAAGGAAAAACAAATGCGCATCCGCCTCGCGCAGGAGGCGGCCCGGGTGCTGGTGGAAAGTGGCGGGCAGGATTATCTGACCGCCAAGCGCAAGGCCGCCCTGCGACTTGGCGCTGTCGATACTCGTAATATGCCGAGTAATGCGGAAATTGAGCAAGCCTTGATGGAGTATCAGCGCCTGTTTCAGGCCTCCAGCCAGCCACAGATAGTCCATGCACTGCGCAGCGAGGCGGTCAAGGCGATGGATTTTTTCGAGACCTATCGCCCCAGGTTGGTAGGGCCGGTATTACAGGGCACGGCCAACGAACATACCCCGATCACCCTGTACATTACCGCCCCGACCATCGAAGAGGTGGGGATGTTCCTGCTGCGTTTCCAGATCCCCTATGAGTTACAGGACAAGCGCCTGCGGCTTTCCACAGACACCCAGGAGACATTTTCCAGTTACCGGTTTCTGGCCGGTCAGTTTCAGGTCGAGGTGATCGTTTTCCAAACGGGCAAACCGGTAACCCCATTAAGCCCGGTGGATGGCAAACCCATGCGCCAGGCATCACTGGCGGAAGTCCAGGCCTTACTGGGGCCAGCGGATCAGCTGCCTATCTGAGGGTAATGCGCCGGATAGGGTATACGCGCCACCCCGGTTCCTACTGCGGCGCGGGCCACCGCCGGTGGGATGTAGTCGCGCAGCCGGGGATCAAATGGCGTCGGGATGATGTAATCCGGGCCAAAACACAGCGAGCCCTTTTTTCTGCGATAGGCCTTTAATACCGAGTCCGGCACCGGCGCATGGGCCAGTTGCGCCAGGGCGTGCACGGCGGCGACCTGCATATCGGTGTTAATGGAGCGGGCCTGGACATCCAGGGCGCCACGGAAAATAAACGGGAAACCCAGTACATTATTCACCTGGTTCGGATAATCGCTGCGACCGGTGGCCATGATTACGTCGTTGCGTACTGCATGCACTTGGTCCGGACGAATCTCGGGGTCAGGATTGGACAGGGCGAATACCACCGGATGCGAGGCCATGCCCTTGATCATATCCGGCTGGATCAGATTGGGACCTGATACCCCAACCACCACATCGGCCCCGACCATGGCCTCCTGCAGGTTGCGGCTGCCATTGTCATTGGCGAATTCTTCCTTGTAGATATTCACATCACCGCGCCCCTGATAAACCACGCCCTTGCGATCCACCATCAGGATGTTTTGTTTATTGGCCCCCAGACGCACCAGCAGTCGCATCGAGGCGATGGCCGCAGCGCCGGCACCAACACAGACGATACGGACCTCATTCAGGTTTTTGCCCTGGAGTTCGAGGGCATTAAGCAAAGCGGCGGCAACGATAATGGCGGTGCCGTGCTGGTCATCGTGAAATACCGGAATATCCAGCCGCTCGCTCAATACCCGCTCGATCTCAAAGCAATACGGCGCGGCGATATCTTCCAGATTAATGCCGCCAAAGGTCGGTGCTATATGGGTAACGGTATCAATGAAGGCATCCGCGGTCGGTGCATCGACTTCAATATCGACCACATCGATATCGGCAAAACGCTTAAATAACACGGCCTTGCCTTCCATCACCGGTTTCCCGGCCAGCGGCCCGACGTTGCCGAGGCCGAGCACGGCGCTGCCATCGGAGATGACCGCGACCAGGTTACCCTTATTGGTATAACGATAGGCCGCCGACGGGTCTCGGGCGATTTCCCGCACCGGGGCCGCCAC
>JAHEDB010000524.1 GCA_024641465.1 Chromatiales bacterium
GCGCAATCTTATTGCGCCGAATGCGCCGAAAAGGGCGTCGTTCTATAATCACGCCTGATAAACTGGTCATTCATAAACAATTTATCTGCGGTGGATTTGTCATTGCATGCGGCGTAATGGGATTACGCCCTACGCGACCGACCCGACCCGGTAGGGTGCGTCCCACGCACCGAATGAAAAATGGTGCGTGGGACGCACCCTACATAAAATTGTTCAGGCCGTAAGTAAACAGATAATGCACTTGATCCGCCATATAGACCGTTCGTCACATCAGGCTGCATACAGAGGGACGATGAGATAGCCTGTTACCAGGCACAATACACAGGAGGTTTCGGTATGTCACGGCGGTATAGTTATGGATGCTTGTTGATCCTGTTTGGATTAAGTCAGTTCGCCTATGCCGAGGGATTACCGGAGCGGCGTCGCGATCAGTTTCCGTCCAATTTCGGTTATTTTGTCTACCCCATTGCCGTTCAAATACCGGGACTGGGTTCTGCCCAGGGCGGCGGCGGGACCTTTGTCAATGTCGCCGACTCGGACACCGACCTGACGGCCTTTTATATTGACGGTGATTTTCATGCCGCCGGACTCACCGCTCTGAATATGCATCTCTTGCCGAGGCGCTTGATCCTGGATGCCGGTTGGTACGAGTATCGGGTCGCCTTCAAGCAGTTCGAACGGGGTATCGATTCGCCGCTCGACAAATTTATCTACCCTGAGGTCGAGGGCAATGGCTCGACCGGCCAGTTGACCCTGACCTTTTTCGACCGGCGGCTGGATTTTTATTCGCGTTTTGGACAACAGTCTTATCAGGTTGATCATGTCCACAGCAGTTCAGGGACGGAGGTATTCCAGACGGCGAGTCAGCGCGGTGAATCAAGCCAACTGCTGACCCTCGGGCTGAACATCGACCTGACCGATGACCGGCAGGACCCGCGGCGCGGTGTTCGCTTCGAGGCCAATCGCAAGCAACGACTGGATGATGTGGAACGGATCTACAGCAGCTTTGTCGTCTATGACTTCAACCTGACCGGCTATATCCCCATTGGTCACAAAGACACCTGGGTATGGAATGCGTTTCGTTCTTCGACACAGATCAGTCATCAGGGCTCGACCGACTACAGTGAGTTACAGGGTCGGTTTGGTTTTAGTTGTAGCACCATCGCTGATGCGGCGGCGCGGGCGGGGTGTGAGGGTGCTGAGTCGCAATATCTCAATTCGATCATCAATTACAATCGCTATGGCACCGCCACCCCGCTCGGCGGTTCGCAACGGTTGCGCGCCTATCCGGGCGGGCGTTATTACGCCGGCGAGACCCTGTTCTTCGGCACCGAGTATCGCTGGAACCTGACCGAGGAATATACGCCGATCAACTGGTATATCCTCAAAGGCCATCGCACCAATATGCAAATGTCGTTCTTTGCCGAGGCCGGCAGCGTGGCGGAGACCAGCGCCGGGTTGACCGACAAATTCAAATATACCTATGGGCTCGGTTTTCGTATGCTGTTTGAAGGCGTGACCCTGCGCGCCGATTTCGCGCGCGGCGATGAGGGCAAGGAAGTGATCTTATTCATCGACTATCCCTTCTCGATGTACTCGGTGGACAGTCCGGGGTAAATGATACTCACTGCGAAGGCAAAGAAAAATTTTTACCACCAAGGCGCCAAGACACCAAGAAAAGCAAAGAAAATATTTTCACCACAATGGAAGAGAAGATAATTTCACAGCAGGGCTGGTTGATGACGCTACAGTTTGCAAATGCCCATATACATTAAGTCAGGCGCCAATTAACCATATTGGATTTTCTTGGTGTCTTGGCGCCTTGGTGGTGAAGGATTTTAGGCTCGTAAGGTTGAGGCCTAGAAACCTCCCCGTCCATCCCAGATGCTTTTGCCGTGGGTGCGCCGGTCTTTGCCACCGCGGCGCGGGGTCTTGGCGGGTTCGAAGCGAATCGCCTGGCGGCGGTCCGGTCCCTGTCGACGATGCTCGCCCCGACGTTCGGGGCCAATGTAATGATCAGCGGCCATGCTGTCTTCCTCCTGTTATTGCAATTCAAATGAGCAATGATCATACACCCTAAGGAACAGAATTTGAGCGAATAGATTTATTCTAAGGGGATATTTTGTATGATGTCGATCATGGACTGGCAACGTATAGCGGCAAGTATCAGCGATACCCTGGATGTCCCGTTTGTCATCGAACGGCACAGCAGTATTGGTGGCGGCTGTATCAACTCGGCC
>JAHEDB010000085.1 GCA_024641465.1 Chromatiales bacterium
GTCAAGGCCGATGATTACTGGTTTGTCGGGCCAGACAATGGTCTGTTTAATGTCCTCGCCAGACGTGCGATCGTTTTGCAATGGTGGGATATCATCTGGCGCCCGGATAATTTATCGAATACATTTCATGGCCGTGATATTTTCGCGCCCGTGGCTGCTATGTTGGCAAACGGCAAGATGTACGATGCACGGGAGGAACGACAGGCACGGGACAGAATCCTGCCAGACTGGGAGGATGACCTGGCAGAGATTTTATATATTGATCACTACGGCAACTGCATGACGGGCGTTCGTGCCTCATCGCTTAGTGAACAAACCAGAGTAGAAATTGCAAATCAATCACTGGTAAAGGTAAAGACATTTTCCGATATGCCCGAGGGGCATCCATTCTGGTTCGAGAACTCATCCGGCCTGGTTGAGCTTGCCATGAACAGGGCAAACATCAGCAAAAAATTCGGGCTGGTGGAAGGCAATACGGTCGAATTCAATTGCTAATGAGACTTTTCTTTAGCATGAAAGGTGATGTCACCATACCAGGCAGTGGCTGATTCTCTGGTATTATCTGTATCTGTCATTATGGCAATACCAGTGATATTCCCCGGTGGCTCACCAAATGCCTGTAGGTAGTCCTGGTAGATATTCCGTTCTTCTGTCAACCACTGTTTCGTTTTCTCCTTACCACTTTGTACCACGATCATTTTTACGCGCGTACTGTATGCATTGGCGACTCGTGTGCCGACCGGGGCATGACTGCCCCAGACATAATTGATTACCGCCAGTGGTGGTGGTTTATTATGCAACAAGCTATAGAGTCGGTATTTTAGCCGCTCCGACCCGATGAGTCGTTGTGGGTCATAGTCAAAAGCGACATAGATTCGTGCCGGGTAATCATCCCCCTCTTTGGTCATGACGTTGCCCCCGGCCAGGACATTCTCGATCTTCCAGTTCCACTTCAGGATGGGGTACTTTTCAGGGGATAACACGAATGGTTTGAACAGACCTGATGCACTGGCATGACTAATGGCCTTGACTGCCGTTATGTTTTCATCACGAGACAGAAAGTAGGCTGTCTTATTCTGTATGCTATCAAAATCGAGCGATTGCCAGCCGGTCGGTTTGATATCAGTGATTTTCATGGCAGAAAAGATGGCGATGGGGATCGTATCCGGTTCATTAGCGGCAGTGGCAGGAATCGGAAACAAAGCGATAAATGTTAGGTATAGACTCGCCAGGGTGTTAGTCTTTGCCGTGTATTTATTCATCTGGTTGATGTTCTTGTCGTAAATAAACAGGATACAATCAAACTATTGTAGCTTCTATATGTCAAGGTGGCGGTCCCTTCCTGGGGACGGATTCTGATGTGGACTATTCGTGAAAATAACATTTAATCTCAAGTTCTATTCAGTGGCTCTGCTCTGGAGTGGCTTGTTATTTCTGCTGTTTATTGCTGAGAGTAATGTATTTGCCACCCGTTCCTGGACGCATCTGTGGAATCTTGGGCATATTCCATTATTTTTATTTGTCGGTTTTTGTGTGTTTAATTACTTTCCTGGTTTCGAAGAGAAAGGTTTGCCGCAGCAGTTATTGTTGATGGTGATAATTGCCTTTTTGGCAGGCTCAAGCATCGAGATTGTACAGTCGTTCGTGGGAAGAGATGCAAGCTTACAGGATGTTACGCTGGATGTTATAGGCGGTGTTATGTCCGTGCTGTTATTTTCACAACAGATCCGACAGTCGGATTTTTACAAACGGGTGCTTAGTAGTTGTTTGTTTGCGATGCTTCTGCTGTTTGTTTCCTGGCCGTTTGTAACTTCGCTGTGGGATGAGTCTCGGGCACTGACGGAGTTTCCGCTGTTGGCGGGCTTCGAGCATGATCGCGAACTTAAACGATGGACCAGTATAGAAAAAATGGAAATTACCGAAGAGCTTGCGAAGAGCGGACGGGCATCTCTCAGGGTGGATCTGACGCCACGGGCTTATTCCGGGATAGAGCTGGAATATTTTCCGAGCGACTGGTCTGGTTACCGGGAGCTGGTGTTTTATGTCCTGTATCCGGAAAAGGGCCAGCTCATCCTCACCGTGAGTATTTTTGATGATAAGCATCGGGCTCATCGATTTTCCTATTTTGATCGATATACGAAACAATTTCCTTTGCATTCAGGCTGGAATGAGGTGAGGGTTCCACTTGATGCGGTGAAAAATGCACCCAGGAAACGGACCATGGATATGACCCATGTAGACGGTTTAAGGTTATTTGTCGCTCGGTCCCGTAAAAGACAGTCCATCTATATTGATGATGTCAGGTTGGCAAACTGAACACATACTGAGTTTCATTTATGCTTCGCACCGACAAGCTGGTCTGTTTCAGCCTGTTTTCTTTTTAGTACTCTTGTTTCGCTCCAGCAAGGGTTGCAGATACTGTCCGGTATAGGATGTCTTGACCTTGACGATATCTTCTGGCGTGCCGGTACAGACTACAGTGCCACCCTTGTTGCCCCCTTCCGGTCCCATGTCGATGACCCAGTCCGTAGTTTTGATGACATCGAGATTATGTTCGATCACGACGATGGTATTGCCGTGATCGCGCAGGCGGTGTAACACCGCGAGCAGTTGTTCGATATCGTAAAAATGCAGGCCGGTGGTGGGTTCGTCGAGGATGTAGAGGGTATTGCCGGTGTCTCGCTTGGAGAGTTCGCGCGACAGCTTGACGCGTTGTGCCTCGCCGCCCGACAGGGTGGTGGCATTCTGTCCCAGCTTGATATAACTCAGGCCGACATCCATCAGGGTCTGCAACTTGCGATGCACCACGGGAATGGAACTAAAAAACGCCAGAGCATCCTCCACGGTCATATCGAGGATCTGTTGAATGTTCAGGCCCTTGAATTTGATCTCAAGGGTTTCGCGGTTATAGCGTTTGCCCTTGCAGACATCACAGGGCACGTAGATGTCGGGCAGGAAGTGCATCTCGACCTTGATGACCCCATCTCCCTGGCAGGCCTCGCAGCGACCACCCTTGACGTTGAAGCTGAAACGCCCGGGGCCATAGCCGCGGGAGCGGGCCTCCTGGGTGCCGGCAAAGATTTCGCGGATCGGGGTGAACAGGCCGGTATAGGTGGCCGGGTTAGAGCGGGGTGTACGACCGATGGGGCTTTGATCGATATCCACCACCTTGTCGAACTGCTCCAGGCCGAGCACGGCCTTGCACGGTGCCGGGTCCTGCGAGGCATTATTGAGTTCGATGGCGGCGTGTCGGTACAGGGTGTCATTAATCAGGGTCGATTTGCCGGAACCGGACACACCGGTGATAGCGGTCATCAGGCCGACGGGGATATCGACGTCGACATTCCGCAGGTTATTGCCGCTGGCCTGTTTGATACTGAGGATGCGCTTGGGGTCACGGGGAACTCGTTTGGTAGGGACGGCAATGGTCTTTTTACCGGACAGGTACTGGCCTGTTAAAGATTTGGGATTATTCATCACCTGTTTGGGTGTCCCCTGGGCGACGATTTCGCCACCGTGCACTCCTGCGCCGGGACCGATGTCGACCACATAGTCGGCGCTGAGGATGGCCTCTTCATCGTGTTCGACGACGATCACGGTGTTGCCGAGGTCGCGTAAATAGGTGAGGGTGTGTAACAGCCGGGTGTTATCACGCTGATGCAGCCCGATCGAGGGTTCATCGAGGATATACATGACCCCCACCAGCCCGGCGCCGATCTGGCTGGCGAGACGGATGCGTTGTGCCTCGCCCCCGGACAGGGTATCGGCGCTGCGGTCCAGGGTCAGGTAGTCCAGGCCGACATTGACCAGGAAGTCGAGGCGCTGGCCGATCTCTTTCACCACCTTGGAGGCGATCTCGCCGCGTCGGCCGGGCAGACTGAGGGTCTTAAAAAATTCCTGTGCGGCCTCAACCGGCATGGCCGTGACCTCGGGCAGTGATTTATTCAATACAAAGACATGTCGGGCGCTGCGATTGAGGCGGGTGCCGTGGCAATCGGGGCAGGCCTGGTGACTCATGTACTTGGTCAGCTCTTCACGCACCACATTTGATTCCGTATCCCGATAGCGGCGTTGCATGTTGGGGATAACACCCTCGAAGGGTTGTAGTTTGGTGTACTTGCTGCCCTGATCATTGAGATAGGTAAATTTGATCTCTTCCTCGCCGCTGCCATACAGCACGATGTCCTGGATCTTCTTCGGCAGTTTGTAAAAGGGTTTTTCCATGTCGAAGCCATAGTGCTTCGCGAGTGAGGTCAGCATCTGGAAATAGTACATGGTGCGCCGGTCCCAGCCGCGGATCGCGCCACTGGCCAGCCCAATCTCTGGCTGGGAGACGACCCGCGCCGGGTCGAAGAACTGGTGGATCCCCAGGCCATCACAGGTCGGGCAGGCACCGGCCGGGTTATTAAAAGAGAACAGGCGGGGTTCGAGTTCGGTGAGTGAGTAGCCGCACACCGGACAGGCGAAGCGGGCCGAGAACACGATGTCTTTCTGATCTCGTCGGTCGCTACGCACATCCGTGTGCTCTCGCGACACTAGTACATCCTGTACGTCGTCCATATACGCGACACGGGCGATACCATCGGCCAGCGTGATTGCGGTCTCGAAGGAATCGGCCAGGCGTTGTTGCAGGTCGTCACGCACCTTGAAGCGATCGACTATCACCTCAATCGTGTGTTTCTTGCGCAGGTCCAGTTCAGGGGCGGAATCGAGTTCGAAGACCTCGCCATCAATGCGCGCCCGCACAAAGCCCTCGGCGCGCAGTTTATCCAGCAATTGTTCATGTTCCCCCTTGCGGGCCTCCACCACCGGCGCGAGCAGCATCAGTCGGGTGCCTTCCGGCATGGTCAGGATCTGGTCCACCATCTGGCTGATGGTCTGGGCCTCGAGGGTGATGTCATGGTCGGGGCAGCGGGGGTCACCGGCGCGGGCGTACAACAGACGCAGGTAATCGTAAATCTCGGTGATGGTGCCGACGGTGGAACGCGGGTTGTGTGAGGTGGATTTCTGCTCGATGGAGATGGCGGGAGAGAGTCCTTCGATATGGTCCACATCGGGTTTTTCCATCATCGACAGGAACTGCCGGGCATAGGCCGACAGGGATTCGACATAACGCCGTTGACCCTCGGCATAGATGGTGTCAAAGGCGAGTGAGGACTTACCCGAGCCGGACAGGCCGGTGACCACGATGAGTTTGTCACGTGGCAGGTCAATGTCGATATTCTTGAGATTGTGGGTACGCGCCCCACGGATGTGAATAGTATCCATCGATGATTTTTCGTTTAGCAGAACAACCTGTTAATATACGCTGCCGGCTACCTCGGAGGCAAAGCCAGGATGGGTAAATAAACCATCTCTAGGCCAATTTGTTCAAACCTTATAGATTTAACAGATTTTCATGGTGGGATTTCCTTGAAGGATTTAGCAGATCAAATGACCTCCGGTGAGCGTCGGGCCGCCGTGTCGCTGGCGATGGTGTTTGCCGTGCGGATGCTGGGTTTGTTTATGATCCTGCCGACCTTTGCCCTGTATGCGACGCATCTGGTGGGCTACACCCCGATGCTGGCCGGACTTGCCATCGGTATCTATGGTCTGAGTCAGAGCGTGTTACAGATCCCCATGGGGATGCTCTCGGACCGGATCGGCCGCAAACCGGTGATCATCGGCGGTTTGCTGGTATTTGCCGTGGGCAGTGTGGTCGCAGCGATGGCCGACTCGGTGTATGGCGTGATCGCCGGCCGGGCCCTGCAAGGGGCGGGGGCGATCGCCAGCACCGTGATGGCCCTGGCGGCGGACCTGACCCGCGAAGACCAGCGCATGAAGGTCATGGCCATGATCGGCATGAGTATCGGCATGTCCTTCGCCCTGGCGTTGATTGTCGGGCCGATGTTGCACGGCCTGTTCGGGGTGGCCGGGATTTTCTGGTTCACGGCCGCTCTGGCCCTGTTTGGGATTGCCCTGGTGGTGTTGCGGGTCCCCAATCCGGTGGTGAGCCGTTTTCATCGCGATACCAATGTCGATCCCGGCCTGTTCAAGAAGGCCCTTACCGACAGACAACTGCTGCGCCTCGACCTCGGGGTGTTGATCCTGCACATGATCATGACCGCCACCTTCATGTCCATCCCCCTGATCCTCAAACAACAAATGGGCCTGGCCGCCGCAGACCACTGGCGGGTTTATCTGCCGGTGCTGATCCTGTCGGTAGTGCTGATTCTGCCAATGGTGATCCAGGCCGAACGGAAACGGATCGTCAAGCAGATCCTCATCGGCGCGGTGCTGGGCCTGGGCCTGGCCTGTACCGGGATGTATATCTGGCATCAGAGCCTGGGTGTGCTGGTGTTGATGCTGGTGCTGTTTTTCTCTGCCTTCAACCTGCTCGAGGCCAGCCTGCCGTCACTGGTGGCCAAGATTGCCCCGGCGGCCCATAAGGGCACGGCCATGGGGGCCTTTTCTTCCTCCCAGTTTCTGGGGGCCTTTCTGGGCGGGCTCAGTGGCGGCTGGTTGAGCCAGGAATATGGCCTGGCCGGGGTATTTCTGGGCAATGCGCTACTGGCGGGTGTCTGGCTGGTGTTTGCCTTCACCATGCAGGAGCCCGGCTATCTCAGCAGCTATCTACTGCGGGTAGGCGAGGTCGATGCCGAGCAGGCCGAAGACCTGGTGAGTCGTTTGAGTGCGGTCAAAGGGGTTGAAGAGGCCGTGGTCATCCCGGCAGACGGGGTCGCCTATCTCAAGGTCGATAAACGCACCCTGGATCAACACGCCCTGGCGGCATTCTCATCCCCCTGAGCGGGAAAGCATAGTATGATAGTCTCCTGATTTAGCGTAATAACACCGTATATTGTAAGGGGATAGTAATGGCAAGGGGCGTAAATAAAGTCATATTGATAGGCAACCTGGGGCGTGACCCGGAGATTCGTTATATGCCAAATGGTGGTGCAGTGGCCAATCTGGCCCTGGCAACCTCCGAGGCCTGGAAGGACAAGACCACCGGCGAGCAACAGGAAAAGACCGAGTGGCACCGGGTCATCCTGTTCCGGCGCCTGGCCGAGATTGCCGGGGAATATCTGAAGAAGGGCTCCAAGGTCTATATCGAAGGCAAATTGCAGACCCGTAAGTGGCAGGATAACCAGGGCCAGGATCGCTACACCACCGAGATTATCGGTAATGAGCTACAGATGCTGGATGGACGTGGCGGCGCTGCCGGTGGTGGCAGTTATAATTCCGCTCCCACCTCAGCACCGCAGTCATCGAATCATCAGATGAACGATATGCCCGATATGGTACCCGCAGGTGATTTTGACGATGACATCCCATTCTAGACAGGGCCTGACTCAAAATAGATAACAGATCCCCGCGTTGGCGGGGATTTTTTTTGGTCTGACCCTGGCGGTACAGGGCGGAATTGACATAAAAATTTTGCTTGACGGGTAGGCCGTTTGGTCTTAAATAGTCATAAAATTTACTCATGTGGCTGGATTGATGAGCCGATAACAGAAACGGTCAATGGATACGGAGGTGAGGTATTTATGGCCAACCAGAAGAATGAAGCTGAGCAAGTGAATGATAAGAGGAATAAGGACGAGCCTGAAGATATTTTCGACGATGATGACGCAGAGTCAGATGATGTAGCCGAGGATATTGATATCAAAGAAGCCCCTAACAAGGATCTGGCCGCACGCAAACGGCTGGAGGAATACCTTGAAGAAAAGCGCTTGCGTAAAGAACTTGGTGATGACTTTTCTGATTATTGAGTCATCGGATGCGGCAAGGATTAGTCTTTGCCGCTAACCAGCCCGATCATGGCCCGGCTTGAACCACATGAGCCACAGTTATAGATCGGCAAAATACCCTTCTCCCAATCCCCTTCCTGATTCGCAATAAAGCGAAAAGAGCTTTTGTGATTACAACTGGGGCACTCAAGTGTCATCTGCAAGGCCGTTGCTGTGCCTTTTGCTATCGGCATATAAATCGACTCGGTATTATCCATCCTGACAACTGCCTCGGCCTGAGTCACCAGGCTAATGCGGTAATGGTTTTCGCCAATCTGGTTGCACTCCCGCACCTCAGCCGTCAAGCAGTGTGTGGGTGTCTGATTATTGGAAAAGACGACCTGTATTTCCTGCCCGGGCATCACG
>JAHEDB010000525.1 GCA_024641465.1 Chromatiales bacterium
CAGTTTCGAACTATTGACCAAGACCGAGATCGATTTTGTGGAGCTGGAAAACGGTGAAAAAAACTTCATTTTTAAAAACCCGAATGACCCGAATTACAAACCTGCGTAATACGACCATCAGGCATGGGGTAGCTGGTATTTGACCGATATTTACCTTTTTTAGCGCAAGATCCGCGATAGAATCTGTTAAGATTTAACCACTTGCCCCCGGCCATCTGTGGATGATATGAGTAGTATCCCTTCAAATCACGCTGAAAAATCCGCCCTGCTCGGCACCGCCCTGCCTTTCGAGGAGGAAACCGCACGTCTGCATAAACATTTGTTTCGCGGCCTGTGGCGCAGTCGATTGTGTGTACTGTTTTTGACCCTGTGCAGCACCACCCTCAGCCTGGGCCTGTTCAGCTTGTGGGGGGCCGCCTACAAGATCGAACCGATTTATTACTACTCGATCATCACCGGCCTGACGGTCATGGCGCTGGGCCTGCTGGGGGTGATGTTTTATCGGATCCAGAATTATCTGCTGGCCCCCCTCACCCAGTTACGCAACTGGGCGGTTGAGATGCATGCAGGCAACCTGTCAGCGCGACTACCAACCAATTATCCCGGCGAATTCGCCGCCCTGGCCAAGGACATCAATGAATTTGGTGACACCCTGCAAAATTTGTCTGAAGACATGCAAAGCCAGGTCCGCAAACAGACCCGCCATATCGAGCAAAAGACCCGTTCTCTGGAAATCATCTATGACGTGGCCGCCAGCATCAACGTCTCCCGTGATCTCGAAGACCTGTTGACGCGGTTCCTGCACACCCTTAAGGATGTCGTGCATGCCCGCGCGGCCATGGTGCGGCTGGCCACGGAAGACGGTCAGATGCGCCTGGTCTCGAGTATCGGACTCGACGATGATCTGGTCGCTCGTGAGCAACTTATTCCGTCGGTGAGCTGTCTGTGTGGCAGCGCCTTTAGCGAAGGCAAGGTGCTATTTCAACGCGATATCAAGGATTGCGACAAGATCATCGGCCGGGCCTTTTTTGGCAAAGAGGATGTCGGTATGGTGGTGGTGCCCCTGCAATACCGGGATCGTACCCTGGGGGTCTACAACCTGTTCGTCTACCGCGAGGATTACGTCGACCCCAAGGGCATCGAAGACCTCCTCACCAGTATCGGTCGTCACCTGGGGATGGCCATCGACAAGGCCCGCTCCGACGAAGAATCCAACCGGCTGTCGATCATGGAAGAGCGTACCCGCATTGCCCACGAACTCCACGATTCACTGGCCCAGACCCTGGCCAGTCTGCGCTTTCAGGTGAGGGTGCTGGATGAGACCCTGCGCCAGGGCCGTGAACAGGCCGTCTGGCATGAATTGGAACAGATCGAAATCAATCTCGATGAGGCCTATGCCGAGCTGCGTGAACTGATTACCCATTTCCGCGCCCCTATCGATCATCGCGGCCTGGTGCCGGCGGTGCAACACCTGGTGGATCGCTTCCGCAAGCAAACCGGTATTCACATCTATCTGCAAAAGGAATGGAACCTGCTGCGTATGTCGGCCAGCATCGAGGTGCAGGCCCTGCGGATTATACAAGAGGCCCTCAACAATATTCGCAAACACAGCGAGGCACAGAACGTGCGGATCCTGTTGCGCAGCAACCCAAATGGTAATTGCATGATTATGATTGAGGATGACGGCAAGGGCATCTCTGCCCCTACCTCGGACGATAATCACGATCACTATGGTATGAATATCATGTCGGATCGCGCCAAACAGATCGGCGGCGAGATCCGCATCGACAGTGAGCCGGGTGAGGGCACCCAGATCATCCTGCAATTCAAATATCAAACCTCCCCCGCCTACCAGAGTATTCCGGTAGAAATAAATCCAACGGTAAAACGAGTGATCCCATGAGCCTGCGCGTATTATTAATCGACGATCACACCCTGTTTCGGGTTGGCCTTGAAGGGCTGTTAAGCAGTCGCGGTATTGAGGTCGTCGCCTCGGTCAACAGCGGCCAGGAGTGCCTGCCGATCATCGAGGAACTCAAGCCTGATGTGATCCTGCTCGACATGCGCATGCCGGTGATCGATGGCCTCGGCGTGTTACGCATGTTACGCGACAAGGGGTTGGAAATGCCCATCGCCATGCTCACCACCAGTAGCGAGGAATCGGATCTGGTGGAGTCCCTGCGCGCCGGTGCCCAGGGTTATCTGCTAAAAGACATGG
>JAHEDB010000526.1 GCA_024641465.1 Chromatiales bacterium
CAGCTTTGCCGGCCTGTCCGGTATCAGCCAGATCCAGATCATCGGTGACGACCCCATCGGCATCGACAATCTGTCCTTCACCACAGCGGCGGTGCCTGAACCATCGGTTCTGCTGTTGTTAGTACCTGGCCTGTTATTGCTGGGTGTAAACAAACGTCGTAAAAGCACCGGCTGATATATTCTCGTAGAAAAACAAGAGGCCCACTTGTGGGCCTCTTTATCGGCAAAGATAATTTCCAGAGCAACGTCTACATCGCCTCGGCAAGATAAGAACCCAATTTCATATCGGCCGAGAGGATATGCTCAGTTAACCAGTGTTCCAGAAACTCAAGGTCGTCAGTCGCCACCAATTTACCCGCCTTAAGAATCTTCTGTTGCAGCTCTCTGGCGGTTTTGACCAAATCCTGATGCTCTGCCTTGTGTTCCGCAAACCCCTTATAGCCATATTTCAGCATCAGGCGCTCTTCATGACTGAAGTGCCAGGCTGTGCAATTGATCAGCTCATCCAGCACCGCAGCCAGGTACTCCTGACCATCCCCTGCCGTGACGGAATGATTGAGCATGTTAAAAAGCTCGATCAGTCGGCGGTGATCGTCATCGATCTCGTCGTTACCGACACTTAGCACGTAGTCCCAAACCAGATCTTTCATGAGCAGGCCTCCTGTTGATGTGGCGCCAGGCAGTAGGTTGACAGGCCGTTAGACCAATAAAATATAGTATAGCCATTTTGTCTCGTGGTAATCTATGCGCCGGTTCTTTGTTTAAGGGCGCCTTTAAAAATTCAATCAAGCAAATGATGGTAAGGCAAAAATGAGCGAAAAAGCGCAGTTTACAAGTAGTAAATGAGCATTTTGAGCTTGTTTTTAACGCAGCCAGCACTGCTTCAGTGAATTTTTAGAGGCGCCCTTAACTTACTACTTAAGTACACTATCCCCGCATTACCCACCCGGAGCTGAATAATTGTTGTCAGAAGTCATCCAGCATAGCAAGCCGTTTCCCTACTTTCTTGTGACATCGGCATTCTCAGACGAACAATGTGCCGTGCTTGAACGGGTATTTTTACATGACGGCGACTGGCAGCATCGCGACGGTGCGTTTTACCGATGTGCCTTGCGCGATATTACCGCAGAGATCCCGGTCGAGTTTCTGGGCGAGGTGATGAATCGAATGCGCGTGATCACCGGGCTGCCACTCACGGATCAGATCCTAGTCACGGCCCAACGGATGACGCCTGGGCAAATCATCGGGATACACAGCGACCGGCCACTACTCGGCTATGAAAGCGTGCGACTGGTTGTACAACTGAATAAGCAATGGCAACCCGCACACGGCGGTGTCCTGCAACTTTTCGAATCATCCGATGGAGAAGCCGTGTCCCACGTCAATCCCGGCTACAACGAGGCCTTTGGCTTTGTGCTGCACAAGGATTCTTATCATGCGGTCACCCAGGTAACTCAGGAAAGAAAATCCCTCGTCTTTAACTTCTGGCACGCAGCAAACACCCCAGAACTCGCGGCGCATGTGCAGGCCATATTTGCCAGGCTCCACTTCTCAGAGTTACCCGATTCACTGAATCCCGTCATTACCGCCGCCGAACAGGACCTGCCGGAAGACACGACCTTTCTTGCCGGAACAACGGCCATCGCGCTCCAGCGTTGGGGTTATGCTGACGAAATCGTGATCAACGGCTATCTGTACAGCGCCGGGTTGCCCTGCCAATCTGCAAGCGGCACTGAGGCGTGGGCGGCGATACGACTGGCGGATTGGGTGGCCCGCCTGTATCGGGATTCATTTGACCTGACACGCTGGGAAAAGCTGCGCAGTGAACTTGTGGGAACGGAAGTGTTTACACGACTGTTGCCTACATGGCGTATTTGTATACCGGAATAGGTCCATATATTTTCACAGTGCCAATTCAGCAATACTTATTATCTGCTTCACACATCGTGCATATCATTTCACAAACGTAATTTATCTTAAAAATAATACGGTAATGCGTGTTTTTTCCAATTCGTACTATCAGGAATTAGTTGCAAGGGACGCTAATCCGTTCCATGGGAGCTATAAAAGACTCAAAGTTCTTCACGCCTATCGATAGGATAGCCCTGGCAAACAGCCTGGAGGTGTCCTTACTACTGACCCAGGCCATTGCCAGGCACGGCGGAAGAATCACTTTCGACCGGTTTATGGACATCGCCATGTT
>JAHEDB010000527.1 GCA_024641465.1 Chromatiales bacterium
GGTTAAAAACGGCACATTATTACCCACCACAATCTCCGCCTCCTGATTATCCAGTGTTACCAGCGTCGGTGTAGAAAGAATGTTATTGGAGGTATCGGAGGCCAGCGCATTGAGCAAGGCGCCCACTTTGTTATTACCGGTAAATTTACCGACACCGATATTCAGACCGCTGCTGACCGGCGCCGCAACCGGCGGGGACTCCAGTAACCCGGCCACCGCCGTCGGGTTACGACCGAAACCAATGATACCGACCGGGTTATTCGAGGCAGAGCCATCACCGGCCCATTGCACACCCAATTCTGATGAGGTGGCCGCCGTGACTTCTGCGATGACCGCCTCCACCAGTACCTGGGCACGGCGAATATCCAGCTTCTGAATAACCGCACGCAGGGAGCGGAACACATCGGGTGGCGCATTAATCACCAGGGCGTTGGTATTCTCGTCGGCCTGGATCGTGATATTACCGATCGCGCCGGAGGCGGCGCCCGCCGCTTTACCCTTGGCAGCAGTGACACTCTTACTGACACCGGTCAACACCGACACCAGATCCTTGGCCACGGCATTTTTCAGATACACCACATGGGTTTGGCCACCGGTATCCATCGGTGTATCGAGATGCCCGATCAGGGCGCGTATCTGGATACGTGAGGCCGTGGCGCCGCCCAGCAAAATACTGTTGGTACGTTCATCGGCGATGATCTTGGTGCTGTCCCGCTTGGTCTTGGCATCGCCACCTTCCAGCTGGTTGATCACCCGCACGATATCCGTGGCCGAGGCATGTTGCAGAGGAATGACTTCGATCTCGCCACCGGTGGCGTGGTCAATGCGGCGGATGATGGTATCGATACGGGCAATATTGGAGGCGCTATCAGAAATGATTAATACATTGGAGGCGGGATAGGCCGCCAGATGACCGCGTTGCGGCACCAGGGGTCGCAAAATCGGCACCAGTTGCGCCGCATCGACATGTTTGACCTCCAGCACCTGGGTGACAAAGGCATCGCTATCATCCGTATCCCGACTTCTGCCCATCAGGGTATCAATCGAATCCTGTTTGGCATTGACCTCGGGCACAATCTTGATGACGTTCTTGCCCGGTATCGCGGCAAATCCATGCACCTTTAAGACCGACAGAAACACCTCATACAGCTCATTGGGATCCATGGGTCGTTGTGAGATCACCGAGACCTTGCCCTTAACCCGCGGGTCGATGATAAAGTTTCGGCCGGTCCGCTGGGCAACCGCTTCAATCAGCGTGCGAATATCGGCATCGGCAAAATT
This sequence comes from Chromatiales bacterium, assembly GCA_024641465.1. GTDB lineage: Bacteria > Pseudomonadota > Gammaproteobacteria > UBA6429 > Thiohalophilaceae > JAHEDB01. The sequence goes on from JAHEDB010000527.1 coordinate 1,282, forward strand.
GAGCGTCATCTCCTGTTTGGCAGGGGCAGCATTCTTCTTCGCGGGCGGTGTGGGTTTCATCGCCTGCCTGGCAGGGGTGACACTCTTGTTTTCCGCAGGCGGCGATGGTGGTGGTGTCGTGTTGGCGGCGATCAGGCTGAACCAGCACAGGCCAATCAGCAGGCTGCGCCACATACCCTCGTAGATTTTCCCCCTTATGACAACTCTCATTTATTTTTCTTTCCTTAACATATATTGAATTGGAATCATTCTATATTACATATGCACCACTAGGACCTCGGTGCCGCCGTTTCGTTCAACCGTCAGCCGGATGTCGGTCGCCGTATCAAACTGATTCATGAGCTCATAGAGCGCGGCCGGGTCATCGAGTGACATGCCGTTGACCTCGGTGATCACATCGGTCCGGGTGATTCCCAGTGAACGCATCAATTGCTCATCCTGGTGAAACAGGCGATAGCCCTTGATCTTGCCCTCTTCCAGCACCGGCTCGATACGCACCTGCTGCCAGAGCTTTTGCGGGTCATTCTTGAGCATCTCACGCATTTCTTTCAGTTTCTCCGGCGCCCTGACCGAATGTTCCTGTCTGATCACCCTGGCCGGTTCGGCCACGACGACGGCCTGGCCAGGCAACTCTTCCCGCGGCAGATTAAGGGTTTCAAGCTGGCCATTGCGTTGCAGGATAACCCGGTCTGGATAGATGCTGTGTACCGTCGCACCACCGGGGACCTGCCCACCATTGCGATACAACTTCTCGTTCCCTGCGGCATCGGCAATGATCGCCATGGCCTTGTCCTGATCGCTATGGGAAAACACCCCCCGCAACACCAGCTTGAGATTGGTCTTAGGGGCATCGATAGGCGCATCGTCCAGCGGTGCATCGATTTTCTGTGCCTCGCCAAACAGGTGCAGACTTACCACATTG
>JAHEDB010000086.1 GCA_024641465.1 Chromatiales bacterium
TCATGACTTTATGGTGTTCGATAGCGGCACGAAGAAGACCTGTCGCCATAACCAGTTCTTTGGTATTGAGGCGGCTAAAAAACACATCGCCCGCAGAGAAGGCGGCATCATCTGGCACACTCAGGGATCGGGCAAGAGCTTGACCATGGTGTGGCTGGCCAAGTGGATACGCGAGAACATCAAAGACCCTCGGGTATTGATCGTCACCGACCGCACCGAACTGGATGAGCAGATCGAGAAGGTCTTTACCGGGGTGGAAGAGGATATCTACCGCACCACCAGCGGTGCCGATCTGGTGGCGACGCTGAATCAACCTAATCCCTGGTTACTCTGTTCGCTGGTGCATAAGTTTGGTCGTCAGTCCGACACCGAGGACGATGCTGCTACCGAGGCCTTTATCGAGGAATTGAAGAAGTCCTTGCCCAGAGATTTTCGGGCCAGGGGCGATCTGTTTGTGTTTGTGGATGAATGCCACCGTACACAATCGGGCAAGCTGCATGAGGCGATGACGACTATCCTGCCGGAGGCGATGTTTATCGGTTTTACCGGCACACCGTTGATGAAAATAGACAAAAAGAAATCCGTCGAGGTATTTGGCCCTTATATCCACACCTACAAATTTAATGAGGCGGTGGCGGATGGCGTGGTGCTGGACCTGCGCTATGAGGCCCGTGATATCGATCAGAACATCACCTCGCAGAAGAAGGTGGATGAGTGGTTTGATGCAAATACCCAGGGCTTGTCTCGATTAGCCAAAACCCAGTTGAAACAGAAATGGGGCACCATGCAGAAAGTGCTCTCCAGCAAATCACGACTGGAAAAGATTGTGATGGATATCTGGCTGGATATGAAAAAACGGCCGCGTCTGATGGATGGTCATGGCAACGCCATGCTGGTCTGTGCCAGCGTCTATCAGGCCTGTAAGGCTTATGAGATGTTTAGCCAGACCGATCTGGCAGGCAAGGTGGCCATCGTTACCAGCTATCAGCCGAGTGCTGCCAGCATTAAGGGCGAGGAGACCGGTGAGGGGCTAACGGAAAAGCTGTTCAAATACGACATCTACCGCAAGATGCTGGCCGACTACTTTGAGCAGAGCGAAGAGGCGGCAGCCAGCCGGGTCGAGGAGTTTGAGAAAGAGGCGAAGAAGAAATTTATCGATGAGCCGGGGCAGATGAAGCTGTTGATTGTGGTGGACAAGCTGCTGACCGGTTTTGATGCCCCTTCGGCCACCTACCTATATATAGATAAGAACATGGCCGACCATAGTCTGTTTCAGGCCATCTGCCGGGTGAACCGACTGGATGGTGACAGCAAAGAATACGGCTATATCGTCGATTACAAGGATCTGTTCAGTTCACTGGATAAGGCCATTACCGACTACACCGCCGGTGCCTTTGATGGCTATGACCAGGAGGATGTGGCCGGTTTGCTCAAGGACCGGCTGGAGCAGGCGAGCCTGGATCTGGAGAATGCGCTGGAGATGGTGCGCAGCCTGTGTGAACCGGTGAAGGCACCGCGTGCTACACAGGACTATATTCACTACTTCTGTGGTGAGTCGGGTAACAATCAGGATGAGCTGATGGAGAAGGAGGCCTTGCGCCTGACCCTCTACCAGAACGTGGCCAAATTGCTACGCGCCTATTCAAACATCGCCAACGAAATGCACGATGCCGGTTACTCTACAGCGGAGACCGCCCAGGTGCGCGAGGAAGTAACGCATTTTGAAAAGGTGCGCGATGAGGTGAAGCTGGCCAGTGGCGATTTGGTGGATATGAAACGCTTTGAGCCCGCCATGCGGCATCTGCTGGATATGTATATTCGTGCAGATGACAGCGAAGTGCTGATGGACTTTGAAGAACTGGGTCTGATTGAGCTGGTTGTTGAGAAAGGGGCCGAGGCCGCCAACGCCTTTCCAGAGGGCATACGCAATAACCAGAATGCCATGGCCGAGACCATCGAGAACAACGTGCGGAAAACTATCGTCGACGAGAATCCGGTCAATCCAAAATACTATGAACAGATGTCGGTCTTGCTGGATGAGCTGATAACCCTGCGTCGTCAGAAGGCGATTGAGTACCAGGAGTATCTGGAGCGTATCCGGGATCTGGCCCGGCGGGTGATTCGACCTGAGCAGGCTAATGCTGCATATCCCGGTTCCATGGATACCCAGGCCAAGCGCGCCCTGTATGACAATCTGGGTAACGACGAGATGCTGGCAACCAAAATCGATGCTGCCATCCGCTATACCAAAAAGGCGGACTGGAACGGCGACCGTTTCAAGGAACGCGAGATCGCCAACGCGATCCGGGAAGAGACAGCGAACTACGATGTCGATATACAGCAGGTCATGGAGCTGGCCAAGGCACAAAAGGACTATCAGTAATGGCCCTGATCCAGATTGGCGCGCTGGAAATGCAGCTGAATCGTAAACCGATAAAGAACCTGCACATCAGCGTATTACCGCCAGATGGCAAGGTGCGCGTTTCCGCGCCAGAGAAAATGACCGATAACGCCATTCGCATGGCCGTCATCAAACGCATCCCCTGGATAAAAAAGCAGAAACAGGCCTTTGCCAGTCAACCGCGTCAGACCGACCGTGAAATGGTCAGTGGCGAGAATCATTTTCTCTGGGGTCGACGTTACCGCCTGGAGCTTATTGAGCGCCGTGGCAGCCATAAGGTACTTGTTGCTGGGGCAGGCAAAATAAAACTCATGGTAAATCCGACTACGAAAAAACAAAACAAAGAACAGCTATTGAATGAGTTCTATCGGGAGGAACTAAAAAACAACATCAATAAGCTATTGGCCAAATGGCAGAAGCTCCTGGGCGTGAAGCCGGAGTTTATGGGTATCAAGAAAATGAAAACCAAGTGGGGCAGCTGTAACACCAAAGACAGGCGTATATGGCTCAACCTGGAGCTGGCAAAAAAGGCCCCCGAATGTGCGGAGTACATTCTTGTGCATGAGCTGGTCCATCTGCTGGAGCGTAATCACAATGAACGCTTTATGTCGTATATGGATAAACTGCTACCAGACTGGCGTGAAAGACGAGACCTGCTCAATAAGTCGCCGCTGGCTTTCGATGAGTGGACTTATTAAAAGTGGCTGTGTGTATGCAAATAATGTTTGCATACATAAACCCGTGCTTTAGAGTTATTTGTTGCTGAGAAGGTGGAGGGTATTCAGGAGTATCCTAATAATTTGACTATCACCATTAAGCCATAACTTAGCTTAACCATCAGCAAGGTCCGATCTGGCTATAAATGGATGACATCAAGTTTTCAATTAGTCAAACGCAGTAGGCCATGGAGCCTGACACATCAGCCGATAGTCCCAGGTATCCAGGGAGCTGGCGTAGAGCCATGCGAGCCAGAGGGGCTACCTAAAAATAATGGTTGATAATTAATTAACCAAGTATGCCAATTGGCATGGTCAAACCGGAGCCATTAGCACGGCAGGTGGATTAGGCTGCATTCTGTTTAAGTATGATATCCACATGTTGCCCGGTTCTGACCAGCATATTAACCAGCATGTCGATGGTGAATTTGTCAATCTTACCGTTGACCAGATCGCTGATGCGGGGCTGGTTGACCTCAAATAAGTCGGCGGCGGCTTGCTGAGTCAAGGCCTGTTCCTGAATATAGTCCGTGAGGGCACTCATCAGCATGGCACGGATCTTCAGGTTTTCGGCCATGCCCTGATCCTCTTCCAGCGCATCAAAGATATTGCTGTGCTTTGACTGTTTCATCATGTGTTCCTCATCTTCATCAGGGCCTGATAACGGGCCTTGGCTAAATCAAGATCGGCCTGTCGGGTCTTCTGTGTCTTTTTCTGAAAACAATGCAACACATAGACCGCATCATCAAATTTGGCGATATAAATAACCCGAAAGGCGCCTTCGGCATGAATCCGGATTTCTCTGACCCCAGCCCCAATGGTGTGCATAGGTCGCCAGTCCGAAGGATCCTTGCCACGTTGAACTGTGTCAATCTGAAAGCCCGTCCGCTGGCGAGCTATCTGGGGAAAGGCACGCAAGTCTTCCAGACTGGTATCGACAAATATGACATCCTTCATTAGGGGATTATATAAAATATTATATAATTTGCAACCGGGTATTTCAGATTATCCAGGCCAAAAAGGACGTTACTCACCCGGCTGAGACGGGTTTTAAGCCGGTAATCACAGTAAGACCGCCTCCCTAGAATGGTCTCAATTTTTACGATAGCTACCTTGATACGGCCGAGCGACGCGGACTGACGGTTTTAGAAAAGTATTTCGATAACACTATGGCGAGGCTTGAAAGTATGGCCCTTAACAGCAAGTAAAACGTCTTCTAAGCCGAGAATACGATCAAGTGGTACGATGCGATAGTATCCTGGGAAAACTGATCAAACCTGCTAAGACAGGCCCTCATTGATGGTTTAAAATTAGATTAACAATCTTCTGGTATAAGAAACCCAATAAAAACAATAAGATACTCCTGTTGACAAAGTGTAGCAATATGCTACATTTTGTCGTAGTGTGTAACTGGAGAGCCTTTATGTCTACCCCCTTGAGAGTGAGTGATGATTTGTTTAAGGAAGCCGAAATTGAGGGTTCTTTGATGAATCGTTCGGCCGCCAAACAAGTGGAATTTTGGGCGGAAATAGGCAAACGCGTGGCGCATTCGGTGAGCACTGTCGATATGCTGGCTTTGATGCAGGGGATTGCCGTGGTGCGTGTCGATGTGCCTGTCCCGGCGCCACTTGAGCCAGAGCAGATCTTTGCCAGGGTGGAGCAGGCGCGTGCAGCAGGGACTCTGGGGCAAAAAATCACTCAGGGCAGGACTATTTATGAAGCCAGCCAAACCAGGCCAGGTTTGCTCGACAAGGTCACGCCGGATGGCCAACGCCAAACCGGTCGATTTGAAAACGGTGTGTTTATCGTAGAATGAGTGCGCTTCGACAACTCTGGATCCTGGCTGGGGGAAATGGGGCAGGTAAGTCGACTTTTTATCATCAGTTTCTCGCCCCGACGGGGCTGCCATTTGTCAATGCAGACATTCTGGCAAAGCAATTGAATGTAGAGCAGCCCGAGACTGTGAGTTATCAGGCAGCAAAGCTGGTTGAAAAATTGCGTTTTAGCTTATTACAGTCAGGAATCAGTTTTTGCTTCGAAACGGTGTTTTCTCACCCGTCTAAAATCGACTTTTTAGCCAAGGCTAAATCCCTCGGTTATGACATTACCCTGGTCTACATCCACCTGCAAAGCGATGAACTTAATCAGGCGCGTGTTTCACAACGTGTGGCGGAGGGCGGGCATGATGTGCCGCCAGATAAAATTATCAGTCGGATACCCCGAACCAGGCAGTATGTGAGCGATGCGTTACCTTTAGTCGATAGGGCGCAGTTTTATGACAACTCATCTCATAGCCAGCCCTTTGTTTCTGTTGTTGGGCTCAATAACGGCACACTCCAAATTTATCAAGATCCATTGCCTGATTGGGCTGCGGAAATGTTGGAAAATTACCTGTGAATATTTTAGAGGTGCCCTACAGGACGAATCCCAGGTTAATACCTACTCCCCAGTCCGGGCTGCCTTCGCTTAAACCTTTTACCAGATAGACGAGCAGTTTTGTTTTGCTATCGAGTTTTCTACTGGTGAAGGCGGTCACTTCTTTCACCGCTGTGCCGCTTGTCGTTGCAGACTGACGAAAATCATAAATCAAACCACCACTCAATATGTTCGAAAAGGAATGTGATCCGCCAATCGAATAGTAAAAGACATTTTCGTAATTCATTCCTGGTGGGTCACCGTAAATTTTATAGCCGAGGGTGCCAAAGCTTGTGAGTGAGCCGAAGCTGTATAAACCATCTGCCTGTAGGTAGTAATCGGTTTCACCTGTGCCGAGTCCACGGGTTTCATCTGCCGTTGGAAATTTGATCCTGGCGGTAAGGTCAAGCGTGGGTTTTTTTATCTGGTAGGGGATAAGCGTGTAGGAGGCGGATGCAATAATATCACCCATGCCGGTTTCTGTGGATTGAGCGGAACTGCCTGTTTTACCTGGGACTGCCTCTGCACCGGTCACATAGCCTGGTCCGGTGATCTGTATAAAGGGCAATGTTAATTTGTAGGTCAGTAGCGATTTTTCCAGTTTTACAGACAATGGGATATACCAGATCTCCGTATCACTGGTTTCACCATAACTACCTTTGCTGTAATCCATCCCGGTTGATAGTGTGAGTCTGTCAATCGCATACAGCGGTGAGTTGAACGCAAAGAATACGCTATAACCAATAATTCGGTATATGAACTTAAACTTGTTACTCACTAATTTATCCCGATTACAAACAGGAAAGGGTCATGTACGGACCTCGATATTTTTTCGACCTTGTGCGTATTGTGTCGACTGCGCTCGCTGCGTTTTCAACACGCTGCCGGGGACGGCCAACGACTGGCTTGCCTATTTAGCAGGCTTGTCAGGTTTGTCGGGCTTTCCGGGTTTTTCCGGTTTGTCAGGTCGCACAGGGTTGTCTGGTCTTTCAGGCTTGTCAGGTGTATCAGGCCGCACAGCAACATCAGGTAAGTCCGGGGCTTGAGGTCTTTCACCGGCCTGTAGTTTCTCCAAAATATATTGGGGAGGCCCCATACTGTTTGGTACTACGACGTCAGGTAGTCGTCGGCTATTACGGCCGAAATTTTTACTACCCTCCGTTTCGGTTTGGCTTGTCTGATTATTAGCATCAGTGCCTTCAGCCTGCACAGCTACCGTAGTTGGTAGGAATAATGCAATAGACACAAAAGAACTAAAAAATATACTAAAGCGCAATTGAGGCTCCACTTCGTCCTGGAAATGCCATGAACGACCGTTTTAAGACATATACCATATTCGCTGTGGATTTCATACAACATAGTTCACGGCCTTTATCGTGATGTAGTCGAAGTTTGATCATCAATTGGCATACCGTGAGGTTACGTGGAATAACCCAAACGGGGGCATGAGAATTATTAGCTTACTCACCACGCAACGCCGCTTTGATCTGCCGACGGCGCCGGTGCAGGGTGGGTTCGGTATAACCATTGGGTGCACGACGGCCGTGGAAGATCATGTCCTGTGCGGCCTGGAATGCCAGACCGATATAGTGCGGGGCCATGGGAATATAACTCGGTGTACCAATGTTTTGCTGGTCGACAAGCTCGGCCATTTGCTTGAGCGATGTCATGACCTGCGATTCGCTGATGATGCCGTGGTGCAGCCAGTTGGCGACATGCTGACTGGAGATGCGCAGGGTGGCGCGGTCTTCCATGAGTTCGACATTATGAATATCCGGCACCTTGGAGGCGCCGATGCCCTGATCGACCCAGCGCACGACATAACCAAGGATGCCTTGCAGGTTATTATCCAGTTCCTCCTGTATTTCTTTTGTACTCCACGCCGGTGAATCGGCCAGTGGCAGTAATAACAGATCGTCGAGCCGGGCGTGTTCACGCTGTTTAATGGTCTTTTGTATTTCCGTGACATTGGCCTGATGATAGTGAATGGCGTGCAGGGTCGCGGCGGTCGGGGAGGGCACCCAGGCGGTGTTGGCGCCAGCCTCCGGATGGGCGCGTTTGACCTTCATCATGGCGCTCATCAGATCGGGCATGGTCCACATGCCCTTGCCGATCTGTGCCTTGCCCGCCAGCCCACAGGACAGACCGATGTCGACATTCCAGTTCTCATAGGCCTGGAGCCAGGCGGATGACTTCATGTCGTTTTTACGGACCATCGGTCCGGCCTCCATCGAGGTGTGTATCTCATCGCCGGTGCGATCCAGAAAACCGGTATTGATGAAAATGATCCGTTGACTCGCCGCGCGTATGCATTCGCGTAAATTAAGCGTGGTGCGACGCTCTTCATCCATGATGCCGATCTTCAGGGTGTTGCGCGGTAGTTTGAAGATATCCTCGATCCGGGAAAACAATTCGACGGTAAACGCGACTTCTTCCGGTCCATGCATCTTCGGTTTAA
>JAHEDB010000002.1 GCA_024641465.1 Chromatiales bacterium
GTCACCACTCGGGATATTCAGGGCGGAGATGCGCTGGCGCATCTCGCCGATCTGACCGAAGGTGCTGATCCCCTTATTCAGGGCGTTAACAAAACGTGGATCGAGACTCTTCAGGTCAACGGATTTGAGATAGTCCTGCAAAACAGCGAACTTGGCATCGACCTTGCCCCGCTGCTCGCCGATCTGCCCGGCAAAATCCTTGCCGCCGCTGGCCAGAAAACCGGCGGTCATGCCACGCTCCTTTTGCATCTCGTGCACCTGGGCACTGATGCGAGCGGAGATATTCGACATGGTAACGACTTTGCCCATACTACCACTCACCGCCATCTTGTCCGTCACGGCGATGGAAGCAAAGATCACCAGGGCCAGGGTGGGGATCGAGGTCAGTAATAGCAGCTTGCGGCTGATGCGCAAATTGGCAAGAAAATTCATGGTGCGATTCCTTATGTTTATAGTGAACAACCGATCAGTCAGAAATTTCATGCTTCCTACCGCCCTCTATGTACCAGGCAACGTAGTGTTTGAATCGGAAACAACTAACTTCACTTAAGGCTAATTCATTATTTTTAATAACTGCATATATCAGAATTTATTATTACCTTATCGGAATCATTCTACGCACCTTAATAGCGCGGATTCGAATTTGTTACTTTTTATCACCGCCACACTTAACAACACTTTTTTTATCCATAAAAAAAGGGCGCCCGAAGACGCCCTGAATACACACATTTAAAAAGTTTATTTGCCGGAACCGTGTGAACCGGTGAATTCGGGATAGGCCTCCATGCCGCACTCGGTCAGGTCGAGGCCGGTATATTCCTCTTCCTCACTGACGCGAATCCCCATTACCAGCTTGATCGCAAACCAGCTGATCAGGCTGGCACCAAATACCCAGCTGAAGATCACCACCAGGCCGAGGAATTGGGCGGCAAAACTGGTACCGGTATTGGTCAAGGGCACGGCCATCAGCCCCCACATACCGGCCACCCCGTGTACGGAAATGGCGCCGACCGGGTCATCGATCTTCATTTTGTCCATGGTCACAATGGCGAACACCACCAGCGCCCCACCGACGCCACCGATCAGGGTCGCGGCCAACGGGGACGGTGTGGAAGGTTCCGCCGTGATGGCCACCAGACCGGCCAGGGCGCCGTTCAATGCCATGGTCAAATCCGCCTTGCCGAACAACATGCGGGCTACGATCAACGCAATGATCACCCCGCCGGCTGCCGCGGCATTGGTATTGAGGAATACCATGGCGACCTTGTTGGCGCTGGCGATATCCCCCAGTTTCAACACCGACCCGCCGTTAAAACCAAACCAGCCCAGCCACAGGATGAAGGTGCCGAGGGTGGCCATCGGCAGGTTGGCCCCGGGTATCGGATTGATCTCACCGTTGGCGCGGTATTTACCCCGCCGTGCACCGAGTAACAGCACCGCGGCCAGGGCCGCCGAGGCGCCGGCCAGATGCACAATGCCGGAGCCGGCAAAGTCGGAGAATTTGATCGCGCTGTCACCCGTGCCTATCGCCAGGTTGAAAAGACCAAACACCGACTTGCCACCCCAGGTCCAGGAACCTTCCAGCGGATAGATGAAGGCCGTCATGATGATCGCAAACACCATAAAGGACCAGAGCTTCATCCGCTCGGCCACCGCGCCGGAGACGATCGACATGGCGGTGGCGACGAACACCACCTGGAAGAAGAAGTCAGCGGCATTGGCATACACCGCGCTGCCTTCAAATTTTGCCGCCGCCGATTCCTTGAGGACCGAGGCCACCAGATCGTCCGCCCTGGCGGCGCCGTCGAGGGCGATGTGGGTCAGGAATAAATCGCCGCCATACATTAAGTGGTAGCCGACGACCATATAGGCCGTACAGGCGATGGCATACAGCACCACGTTCTTGGTGAGGATCTCCGTGGTGTTTTTGGAACGCACCAGACCGGCTTCGAGCATGGCGAAGCCCGCCGCCATCCACATCACCAGCGCACCCATCACCAGGAAATAAAAGGTGTCCAGGGCGTACTGTAATTGAAATAGATTGTTTTCCACGTTGTTTTCCTCCCGCTGACAGTGCAGCTATTCCGGCCTTACCGGTGTAATCCCGCACTGTTTGTTGAAATTCTTGTTACAAAGATCCGGTCGCAATCAAAAATGCGCGGCCGGTTAATTACGCTTACAGATTTTTAGTTGGGGGGCCAAGCTTGATTAAAACAAAAAGGCGCCCGCTGTTATTGTGTTATTGAGAAAAAGAACGGCCGGTAATCATACCGGCCGTCCATCAGGTTTAGTCTACCCGTTCGCCGTGCAGCGACAGATCCAGACCTTCGCGTTCCTGTTCTTCACTGACGCGCAGGCCGACGACCATATCAACCACCTTCAGGATGATGAAGGTAGCCACCGCGGTGTAGCCGATGGTGGCGAGCACACCGACCAACTGCACACCGACCTGGGCGGCATTGCCTTCCAGCAGGCCGGCTGTACCACCGATACTCTTCACGGCAAACACACCGGTGAGGATCGCGCCGACGATACCGCCGACACCGTGCACGCCAAACGCATCCAGTGAATCGTCATAGCCCAGCATGCGTTTCAGCGAGGTGGCGCCCCAGAAACACAGCACACCGGAGACCAGACCAATCGCCAGGGCACCCATCGGACCGACAAAACCGGAGGCCGGGGTAATGGCCACCAGACCGGCCACGGCACCTGAGGCGATACCCAGTACGCTGGGTTTGCCCTTGCCCATCCATTCAGCAAACATCCAGGCCAGAGCGGCGGCAGCCGTTGCAACCTGCGTTACCACCATGGCCATACCGGCACGGCCATCGGCCGCCAGTTCGGAACCGGCATTAAAGCCGAACCAGCCTACCCACAGCATGGCGGCGCCCATAATGGTCAGCACCAGATTGTGTGGCGCCATGGACTCTTTGCCATAACCGGTACGTTTACCCAACACGATGGCGGTGACCAGACCGGCGACACCGGCATTGATATGTACAACCGTACCACCGGCAAAGTCGAGGATACCCTTACCGGCCAACCAGCCACCCGGACCCCATACCCAGTGGGTAATCGGCGAATAGACGGCGATCGACCAGATGGTCATGAAGATCAGCATGGCGGAGAACTTCATGCGATCGGCAAACGCGCCGGTGATCAAAGCCGGGGTGATGATGGCGAAGGTCATCTGGAAGGTCATAAAGACCGATTCCGGAATCGTGCCGACGAGGCCGTCCACCGTCATGTCCTTGAGAAACAGCTTGCTCAGGCCGCCGACATAGGCGCCACCTTCGGCAAACGCCAGGCTGTAGCCGACCACCATCCAGACCAGGGTGATCAGGGCGGTAATGGCAAAGCTTTGCATGGCGGTGGCAAGGACGTTTTTCTTACGCACCATACCACCGTAAAACAGCGCCAGACCGGGAATGGTCATAAACAGCACCAGGGCGGTGGAGGTCAACATCCACGCCGTGTTGCCTTCGCTCAACACCGGCTTGGCGGCTTCCGCAGCGAAACTGAGATCAGTGACACCGAGCAGGCCAAGCAGGGTTACAAGAAGAGTAAAAAATTTCATAACTACCTCCCTTACAAGGCATCCGTGCCGGACTCACCGGTACGAATACGCACAGCCTGTTCAACATTGGTCACGAAGATCTTGCCGTCACCAATCTTGCCGGTGTTGGCGGCCTTCGAGACCGCTTCGATAACCCGATCGACCAGACCGTCATCAACGACGGCTTCAATCTTTACCTTGGGCAGAAAATCCACCACATATTCCGCGCCGCGATACAGCTCGGTGTGGCCCTTCTGCCTGCCAAAACCTTTCACCTCGGTGACGGTGATGCCCTGTACTCCGATTTCGGAGAGGGTTTCACGCACGTCATCCAGCTTGAAAGGCTTGATAATCGCCATTACAAGTTTCATTGTTAAAAACCTCCGTTATTAAAATTAAATTCACTGCACATACCCCAAACATCCTCCCTTTCCTACAGAATCCAGTCGTTCGAATGTGTGACGACTGAATAAGTGCACATGCCATGCCAATAAGATATTTATCCTTAATATCATACAGATACGTTATTTTCTCACTTCATTTGGTGGGCCGTCGCACCAAATTAACTCAATTAAAAACCCGTTTCGCACCAAAAAGTTGCGCCACTCCGCCGGGCCTGCAACACGCCACACTATCGATTCAAGTGCTGTTGATAGCCGGCCCAACCCGCGTATTGCGTGATCTCTCTGGCCTCGGCCTGCACATGGGGCTCACAGATAAATCCGCTCAGCCAGCGACCATCCAGCAGTTCGACCTTGCCGATCCCCAGTGGCGCGGGGATATTCGCGACGAAACTGCCGAACTGCTCGACCGGCAGTCGCCAGACCTCTACCGCGATGGCCGCGCCCTGTTGATCATCGCGAAACAGTCCGGGGCGCTGCACACCCTCACCGGGCAAGACATACAACCGGTAACACGCAGCGGTGTGGGTGCTTGCCCGCAGCTGCCCGCCGCGTTCGGTCAATTGCCAGTTGAGGGGAAAGCCTTTGAGGTGGGCGCCACACACGATCACATCCACCGTGGTACTGGCCGTGTGAGACGTGACTATCGACTCAGGAACAAAATGGTACTCGGTCTTGCCCATCGGCAGATTCAACGCCTGTTGCCATTGCCGGGCAAAGGACAATAACCTGCGATCACTCCACGCCGTTCCCACCAGGGTGATGCCGAAGGGCAAGCCACTCGGCATAAAACCCGCAGGTACTGCCACCGCCGCGTAGTCCAGCAGGTTCATATAATTGGTGTAATAACCGAGATTGCTGTTGAGGCGGATCGGATCGGCATTGACCTCATCGACGGTATAAATCGTCCCGGCGGTTGGGGTGACCAGCATATCGACCTCGGCCAGGATGGCATCGGTCTGACGCTTAAAGTGTTGCAGTTTATAAAATGACTTGAAGGTATCGCTGGCCAGTTTATCCCGGCCCGAATCGATGATGGTATTGATCACCGGTAACAGCGCCGCGGGTTTTTGATTAATAAGTTGTTCGATGGCCACATAGCGTTCCGTCACCCAGGGACCTTCATACAACAGGCGGGCGGCATCGAGGAAGGGACTGAAGTCGATCACCACTGCCTCGCCACCCATTCGGGAAAGCTGGTCACACGCCTTTATAAATAATGTCTGCGCCGCCTGATTACCAAAAAACTCCAGTTGCGATGCCTTCGGCACGGCAAAGCGGAAATGCCCGTTTGCACCACCATAATGACGCCCGTTATTGGCGAAGGTATTTGCCCGCGCATAATCATCATCTTGATCAAATACCGCTGCCTGCTCGAAAACACGGTCGGCATCATCGCTGTTGAGGGCAAAGATGCTCACACAATCCAGACTGCGGCAGGCCGGTATCACACCGCGCGTACTCAATAAACCTTTACTCGGCTTCAGGCCGATCAGATTATTATTCATGGCCGGTACACGACCGGAACCCGCCGTGTCGGTCCCCAGGGAAAAACTCACCAGCCCCAGCGCCACGGCCACCGCCGAACCGGCACTGGAGCCACCGGAGATATAATCTTTATCGAATGCATTGCGGCACGGCCCCCAGGGCTCGGGGGAACGCGTGCCCACCAGGCCGGTGGCAAACTGATCCATATTGGTCTTGCCGATGGGAATGGCGCCGGCCTTGAGCAACTGTTCAACCACAAAGGCGTGGTGTTTTGGTAAATAACCATAGGCGGGACAGGCGCAGGTAGTGGGGACATCGGCCAGATCAATATTGTCCTTGATGGCAAAGGGTATGCCGTACAAGGGTAAACTCGCAGGGCTTTGCCCTTTGAGCCCGGCAAGATAGGGCGCGATCTGCTCTTTACCCAGCAAGGTGATCCAGATATTGTGCCCGGTGAATTGACGACACCTCTCGAGAATAATATCGACTACCTGTTCAGGTGTTAACTCCTCCGCCTGATACGCGGCGTGCAGTGCGTTAATCGAAAGATTGATGTTTGACGACTTCATTCAGGACTCCACTTGCAAAACTAACACGGCCTGACCGGCATTGACCTGCTGCCCTTCTTCTCGATTAATGGCGTAAACGACCCCGGCCTCCGGCGCCGTAACCTCGATTTCCATTTTCATGGATTCGAGGATCAACAGGGCTTGACCGGCCGCGACTCGGACGCCGGGCTCCACCAGCAGCTTCCACACCCCGCCTGCCACCGGACTTTCTATCAGCATGCAGTTTTCCGGCAGGGCCTGTTCTTCACCGGAGGCCTGCATGGCCTCATCCTCGGCGCTGAAGTTGATCTGGCCGCTGTCGATCCAGCGTTGCAGCTCTTCGGCAAAGGCCTGCTCGCGTTTACCGGTAAACTGCCTGATGTCTGTTTGATTATCTTGCAGAAATTGTTCATAGGCCTTGAGATCAAACATGGTCTGCTCGATCTTCAATGGATAACGACCGCGGGGAAAATCATGACGGATCTGTTGCAGTTCTTCGTGTGACACTTCATAAAAGCGGATCTGATCAAAAAAGCGCAGCAACCACGGTTGTTCAAATTCGGTAGTCTGTTTATAGCGATTCCACATTTGCAGGGTACGGCCGACGAACTGATAGCCGCCCGGGCCTTCCATGCCATAGACACATAAATAGGAACCGCCGATCCCGACGGAGTTTTCCGCCGTCCAGGTGCGGGCCGGGTTGTACTTGGTGGTGACCAGTCGATGCCGCGGGTCGACCGGTGTCGCCACCGGCGCACCGAGATAGACATCCCCCAGCCCCATCACCAGGTAACTGGCATTGAAGACGATGTCCTTGACCTGCGCGATACTGTCGAGACCATTGATACGGCGAATGAATTCGATATTGCTGGGACACCAGGGGGCATCCTTGCGCACCGAACGCTGGTATTTATCGATGGCCAGACGACAGGCCTCATCGTCCCAGCTGAGGGGGATGTGCACGATGCGCGCAGGCACCACGTCTTCACCGCTATGTTGTAAATCTTGCTCGGCCTTTTCCAGCAGGGTCAACAAGTCGGCGAGTGACAGTTGCCGGCTGTCGTAATGCACCTGCAGGGAACGGATGCCCGGTGTCAGTTCCAGAATATCTCGGTGCGCCAGTTGTTGCAGGTGGCGCATCAGGGCATGCACCCGAAACCGCAAACGGATATCCAGCACCAGTGGGCCGTATTCTATTAATAGATAGCGATCCCCGGCCGGACGATAGACCACCTGTGGCGTGTTGTCGGTTGCGGCGATAGTTTTGATGATCGGCGTCGTGGCGCGCGTGGACTTGATGTCTTTGCCGGTGCGGTTTTGTAATGTTGCAATGGCCTCGTTCTGTTGCCGGGCCAGTTTCACCGCCGTGTCGATATCAACCGGTATGAACTCGATTTGATCACCGGCCTTTAACTGTCCGAGTTTCCACAGGTCGGCGCTGATCACGGTCGCGGGACAGACAAAGCCGCCTAAGGACGGACCATCGGGGCCGAGGATCACCGGCATGTCGCCGGTAAAATCGATGCTACCGATGGCGTAGGCATTGTCATGAATATTCGACGGGTGCATACCGGCCTCGCCACCGTCACTGCGCGCCCACTGCGGCTTGGGACCGATGAGTCGCACCCCGGTACGGCTGGAGTTGTAATGCACTTCCCAGCGTGCGATAAAAAATTTTTCGATATCCTGTTCGGTAAAAAAGTCCGCTGCGCCGTGGGGTCCATAAGTGACGTGAATACGCCAACGGTTGCCAATCGATGGCCGCAAGGCCACGGGTACTGCCGTCAGCGGCTCGGCCTTGCCCAGCGGTAAAAGGTGTAACACATCCCCGCTGCGCAGGGCGCGACCGGCATGACCGCCGAATTGACCGAGGGTAAAGGTTGCACGCGAGTTTAAATAACCGGCGCACTGAATGCCGTGTCTGAGCAACAGATAGGCGCGGGCACCGGCCGCCTGGAGCTTGCCGACCTTTAACACCTGCCCGGCCTTGACCGTGACCACTTGCCAGAACGGTATGACCTCACCGTCCAGGTGGGCCTCCATCAAGGCGCCGGTGAGGACAAACTGCGTTGCATTATTAAAGCGGATGGTCGGTCCGGTGATGGTCAGCTCCAATCCGGCGGCATCGGCAGAATTGTTTAACAGCCGATTGCCCAGGCGGAACGACCAGGCATCAAACGGTCCCGATGGCGGGATGCCCACATCCCAGTAGCCACCGCGACCGGGGTAGTCCTGTATCGTGGTCATGGTGCCGGCGCTGATGATGTCGAGGCTGTCAGGCGTGTATTGATAACTGTTCAGGAAGCGCGTGGTGATCCCGCCCCTGACAAAGGTCTCACTTGCCAATACCGAGCGCACATAGCGGCGATTGGTTTCAATGCCATACACCGACGTATCGGCCAGGGCCTGGTGCAACAGGGCGATGGCCGCCTCTCGAGTCTCGGCGGTGGCGATGATCTTGGCCAGCATGGGATCGTATTGCGGCGAGATCTCGATACCGGTCTCCACCCAGCTATCGATGCGCAGTCCTGCGCTGTCCGGAAAACTTACCTCGCTCAATAAACCGGCCGAGGGCTGAAAATTCTTGTTGGGGTCCTCGGCATAGAGCCGAGCCTGAATACTGTGTCCGCGCGGATTGATACCCTGTTGCAGCAGATCGACTGACTCAAGCTCGCCTGCGGCGAGTCGAATCATCCATTCCACCAGGTCCACGCCGTAAACCATCTCGGTCACACCATGTTCGACCTGCAAACGGGTGTTCACCTCGAGGAAATAAAATGTCCCGGCATCCTGATCAAACACAAACTCCACGGTGCCGGCATTGCGATACTGCACGGCACTCAACAGACGCACCGCCGTAGCGCGCAGGGCCTGACGGGTCTCATCACTCAGATTGGGCGCCGGGGTTTCCTCGATCACCTTTTGGTTGCGTCGCTGCGCGGAACAATCCCGTTCGCCCAGGGCAATGGCCTGACCCCGACCATCACCGAACACCTGCACCTCGATATGCCGCGCACGGCTGATAAACTTTTCCAGAAATACGCCGTTGTTGGAAAAGTTATTCGCACTGAGCCGACGCACCGAATCAAAGGCCTGCTCCAGTTCGGCCTGCGTGTGACACAGCTGCATGCCGATACCACCGCCACCGGCGGTGCTCTTCAGCATCACCGGATAGCAAATTTTAGCGGCGGCAACTCTCGCCCCATCCAGATCATCCAGCAGGCCACTGCCGGGCAATAACGGCACCCGGTTTTCCTCGGCCAGCCGACGCGCCTCGTGTTTGAGACCAAAGGCCTGCATTTGTTCGATGGTCGGGCCGATGAAGGTCACACCCTCAGCCTCGCAGCGGCGCACAAACCCGGCATTCTCACTCAAAAAGCCATAGCCGGGATGCACCGCCTCGGCGCCGCTTTGCTTAATGATAGCGAACAGCTTGTCCTGATTGAGATAGGTCTCGCTCGCCCGGCCGCTGCCCAGACAGTAGGCCTCATCGGCCTGTAACACATGCAGGGAATCGGCATCGTCCTCGGCATATACCACCACCGATTGGATCTGCATCTTTTTCAGAGTACGCAGGATGCGTACCGCGATGGCGCCACGATTGGCGATCAATACTTTGTGAAACATAGCTCCGTTCTTCTTATCGTGACGGGCCGTCCCGTCGCCAGTGATTTGCCTGCCGGTCGTCCGACGGCTTATTTACAGGTTCAATCCCAGAGGAGTATCTCAATCGGTGTCGGGTTATAACCATTACAGGGGTTATTCAGTTGCGGGCAATTGGAGATCAACACGATGGTATCCATATAGGCCTGCATCTCCACATACTTACCCGCATCGGATATGCCGTCGGCAAAGCTCAGCCCGCCGTTGGCCGTGATCGGCACGTTCATAAAGAAATTGATGTTGTGGGTGATGTCCCGCTTGCTCATGCCGAACTGTTCGTTTTCCGCCACCGCCAGCATCCAGCTGTCACGACAGGCGTGCATGCATTTTTTCTCCAGGGCGTACCGCACGGTATTGCTCTCGGTTGCGCAGGCCCCACCCAGGGTGTCGTGTCGGCCGCAGGTATCGGCGACGATCTCCAGCATCAGATTACCTTCATTGGAAAGCAGTCGGCTGCCCGCCGTCAGATAGACATTGCCCTGTTCGCGAATCGTATCCATGGCGCTATAGCGTTCGGTCGGATCATCGGCATTGTAAAACAAGGTATCGGCGGCCTGATTGCCTTGCAGATCCAGAATACGAAACGTCTGCCCCGCCCTGACGGTCCGCATAAAATAATCACCGGCTGCAACGGTCTGACGAAACACCGCCTGCACCGGCTGTAATTGACTTTCCCGTATCATCACCGCCCCCCCGTCCCAAGATGGAATATTTCGTTATTGGCAAAACCGCGTTGGTTTTCCGCCCGGAAGTTTTTGCAATAGTCGTCATCCGTGACAGGTGCGGCCTGACGAATCTGATAGGTCACCGCCTTGCGCGGATACTCGTCGGCCGGGTTGAGCGGATGGGGACAGGTATGCAGCAGCACCAGGGTGTCCATTTCAAAGCGCAGTTCGATAGCATCGCCGGCCTGGCTGTTGCCCGGCACATATTGCATATTGCCTTCCTCATCCACACCGACCTTACTGAACAGGTTGAGGTTGGCCGCCATATCCTTTTTACCCAGGCCGTACTTGGCCAGTTCTACCAGGAAACTGTTATAGCCGTTCTGGTACCAGTCATTGCGATACTCCTGGTAGTTATGTTCACCCCACTTTTGTTTAACCATGGCGGCCGTGGTATTGCCGCACACCGTTTCATGCCAGCCGACACTGTCATCGACTATGGAACAGAAGATGCGACCCATATCGGAATACAGGCAGTGGCCCCTGTGCAACTTGAAGGTGTGCTGGCACTTGAGGGTATCGGGCGCGTTGTAGCGTTCCAGCAGATTGACCGGATTATATAACAGCATGCCGACGTTGGCGCCGCCTTCAATATCGATCAGGCGCAGGCTGTTGCCCTTGCGCATATGCAACGACCAATGGCAACCACCATTCAGGCGGTCTTCATATAAAACATTGTTACTCATTGCCTAACTCCTGTAATTCCTGAGTCTTGCGTGTCGTGCTCAGGTCATTATCAATTTTTTTATAGAGCGACTTATCGACCTGGCCAACCGAAATATCGTAGGTAATGGATGAACCATAGGCATCCGGCTGTTGCGGGTCATTGCGCACTTTATCGAACACCCACAGTCGGGTGCCCAGATAAAAGCCTTCGCGCAGGTCATGGGTGATCATGAAGATATTGATGTTTGTCTTGCGCCATATATCGAGGATCAACTCGTGCATATCCGAACGTATCCCCGGGTCGAGGGCGCCAAACGGTTCATCGAGCAATAATATCTTGGGTTGTTTCATCAGCGCCTGGGCAATCGCCAGGCGTTGTTGCATACCGCCGGACAGCTGATGTGGGTAACGCCCGGCCGCATGTTCGAGCCCCACCAGTTGCAACATGGCCATGGACTGTTCGACGGCGCGTTTCTTCACCGCGCCAAATAACTTGCCCAGCCACCTGGCCTGTTCGAACTCACGCGCCAGCAGGACATTTTTCAATACCGTGAGATGGGGAAAAACCGAATAGCGCTGAAACACGATACCACGGTCCGCACCCGGTTCCGTGGCGATGGCCTCGCCCTCCATCAATAGCTTGCCGCTGCTGGCCTGTTCGACACCGAGCAGCATCCGCAGGAAGGTGGTCTTGCCACAACCCGAGGTACCGACGATGGTGATGAACTCACCCCGCTCGACCCTGGCATTGACATTCTCCAGCACCACACTGTTGCCATAGCGCTTCCACAAATTTTTCACCTCAAGAAAGGCCATTAGCGACTGCCCTCTTCAGAATGAAACCAGGGAAAGAAAAACATCGATATCCGTCGCAAGGACCAGTCGGTGGTAAAGGCCAACAGGGTGATCCACGCGACATAGGGCAGAATGATGTCCATTGACAGATAACGTCGCACCAGGAAGATCCGATAACCCAACCCCTCCTGTGCGGCGATGGCCTCCGCGGCGATCAGAAACAACCAGGCCGCGCCGAGTGACAGGCGCACCGCCTCGAGCAGACGCGGCATGACCTGCGGCAGGATCACCCGAATGATCACCTGCCAGCTGTTGGCGCCGAGGGTCTGCGCCTTGATGGTCTGTTCAAGCGGCAGCTCCAGCGCCTTGCTTTGCAGGTCACGAAGAATAAACGGGGTAATACCGATGACGATCAACATCACCTTTGACACCTCACCCAGGCCAAAGATGATAAACAGGATCGGCAGTACCGCCATCGGGGGGATCAGCGACACGACCGTGCTAATCGGTGACAGATGCGCCCTGGCCAAGGGGATACTGCCGTTCAACACACCGATAATCAGCCCCAGCAAGGCACTGATCAGCACACCGATAAATAATCTTTGCAGGCTCGCAGCGGTATCCGTCCAGAACAGATACTCACCGCTACGCGCGCTGGGTTGCAAGGCGATGCGCTGAATCGCCTCGCCGAATGAGGCAAACGATGGCATCAGCTTGTCAGTGGGATTGATCGCCAGGCGTGCGTCAGAGGCCCACAGATAGATCAGCAGCAGGACGATGAAGGGCAACAACCCGAGGGCATATCCGCCCAGGCGCGTTGGTTTTATATTGATAATGCGTTTCATACTATGGCCTGAATAGCAGCCCGCCAGACAATATGGCGGGCTGATTTAGTTTGGAAATCAGAGTTTGCCCTTGGCCGCCAGATCCATGTAGGTGGGGTCAAAACGCAATTTGATATTCTTCGCATTGCCAAACACACCGGACGGTGTTTCGATGCCGATGAAACCGGCATTCGGTGCGCCCTGTCCCAGCAGGCCATGACTGAAACTGAATTCAGCAACATATTGCATGGTCGTCTTCAGCTTTGGACTGGCGGTGAAGTTGACTGCCTCACCCGCCTTGTAAAACATCGCGGTAGTGGCGAGCTGCGCCTCAAACCCTTTCAGATCGGTGCCGGAGGCCTTGGCCATTTGTGAACGGGCTGCGATGGCCGGCTTGCCCTTGCCCTGCATGCTCGCCATGATTTCATACCACGCCCCGGTCAGGGCCTTGCCAAACTTGGGATTTTCCTTGAGGGTTTTTGTATTCACGACCATCAGGTCGATGATCTCACCCGGGATCTGACTGGAGTTAAAAACCTTGTGGCTATTTGGCCTGGCAACAATCTCACTCAACAGCGGATTCCAGGTGGCAACCGCGGTCACACCGGAGGTGCCATACACGGCGACCATATCGGCATCCGAGGTATTCACCACCGAGATATCTTTTTCCTTCAGGCCAACACTGTCCAGTCCACGGGCGAGCAGATAGTGCGAGACACTCAGTTCCACCAGATTGACCTTCTGGCCCTTGATGTCCGACAGCGTCTTCTTGCCTTTCAGGACGATGCCGTCATTGCCATTGGAAAAATCACCCACGATTAACGCAGTGGAGTCGACGCCACCCGCGGCCGGGATGGTCAGGGCATCCATGTTGGTCATGGTGCAGCCGTCAAAGCCGCCGGCGGTATATTGATTAATGGACTCGACATAGTCGTTGATCTGCACGACATCGATGCTGATGCCGTATTTGTCGGCCCACTTTTTGACGATACCGGACTGTTTACCGTAGTCCCAGGGCATCCAGCCGACATAGATCGACCAACACACCTTGAAATTATCTTTGGCAAAAATGCTACTGGAGAAAAGTCCAAGCAGAACGACAAGGACGAGCCTGGGTATGGATTTCATTGTTTACTCCCCTATTTCAGATTACACGATTGTTCGCACAGGAGGTTCAACAGCAGAATGCAGTGAATCTCCCGGGCTTTTGTCCCGCCGTGTAACCTGAACGCGAAAGATAAACAATCTGTTGCAGGTCGATAGCTCTCGGACCAGTCACCCGTTAAGGTCGGAACCCTAGCCATCCATTTTCGGGTATCAAGCGTAACGTATAAGCTGCTGCTACTATTGAAACCGCATGTGCGCTAACTGTCAGATTGCACAAGTTATGCCATAACCATAAACCCATAAAAACAAGCGCTTACACAAATCACACCGCACTACTCTTGTGCATCCTGGTTTACCGCGCCATGTTTTGGTGCCGTCTACACGGCGAGATGTTCCTTGACCAGTGCATCGTTTAACCCTTCCATGCGTCCCGTAGTCGCGACGCGACCGCGATCTAAAATCGCAAACGACTGTCCCACCCGGCGGGCGAAGGGCAGTTTTTGTTCGACCAGCAATACGGTGATATTCAGTTCCTTATTAAGGCGCTGGATCACATCACCGATCTCGCGCACGATGTTGGGTTGAATGCCCTCGGTCGGTTCATCGAGGATCAATATTTTTGGATCGATACACAGGGCGCGGCCGATGGCCAGTTGCTGTTGCTGACCACCGGACAGGTCGCCGCCGCGACGCTGCAACATTTGCTTGAGGACCGGGAACAACTCGAATACCAGTTCGGGAATGCTGCGCCGACCGTCGGCACGCGCCGACAGACCGACCATCAGATTCTCGGCCACCGTCAGTTGCGGAAAAATATCCCGGCCCTGCGGCACATAACCGATGCCGCAGCGCGCACGCTGCGAGGCGTCTTTACCGATCAATTCCACACCATCAAAGGTCACACTGCCCGATTTGGCCGGCAGCAGGCCCATGATGGTCTTTAACAAGGTGGTTTTGCCGACGCCGTTGCGCCCCATCAGACAGGTACACGAACCCTGTTCAAACTGTAGCGAGACATCCCACAGGGTGTGGCTCTCGCCATAAAATTGATTCAACGTCCGGATTTCCAGCATGTTTACTCTCCCAGATAGACTTCGATGACCCGCGGGTCATTCTGGATCGCCTCCATATCGCCTTCGGCGAGGACATGCCCCTCGTGCAACACGGTGACCTTCTTGGCGATAGAGCGAATAAAATCCATATCGTGTTCGACGACGACGACGGAGTGTTTGCCGGCCAGGCCGGTCAGCAGCTCGGCGGTGTGCTCGATCTCCTGATGGGTCATGCCGGCCACCGGTTCATCCACCAGTAACAGGCGCGGACTTTGCGTCAACAGCATGCCGATCTCCAGCCACTGTTTCTGGCCGTGCGACAACAGGCCGGCGGCGGTGTGACACTGCGCCAGCAGATTGATAGTCTGCATGACCTCCTCAATGCGATCCTTTTGTTCCCCGCTGAGACGAAACTGCAACGAGCTCCACACCCCCTTGTCCATGTGCATGGCCAGTTCGAGATTTTCAAACACCGTGTGCTCGGGAAAGATGGTCGGCTTTTGAAACTTGCGACCGATACCTGAAGAGGCGATCTCGTATTCGGTCATACGGGTCAGGTCCATGGTCTGGCCAAAGAACACGGTGCCGGAGTCGGGCCGGGTCTTGCCGGTGATCACATCCATCATGGTGGTCTTGCCCGCGCCATTCGGACCGATGATGCAACGCAGTTCGCCGTCATCGATATACAGGGTCAGATCATTCAGCGCCTTGAAACCATCAAAGCTGACATTGACGTTTTCGACATACAGGATCGGACCATGCCGGGTGTCGATCTCGCCCGGATGCACCAGGTGGCTGCCCGCCATGAAATCGAACACCCGATCGCGGCGCATGGTTTCGCGTAATTGCTCGAGTGCCTTCATGCGGCACGCCCCGCCAGATATTTTTCACGGCTCTGTTGATACAGACCGACCAACCCCCTGGGCAAAAACAGGGTTACCACGATAAACATGCCACCGAGGGCAAACAACCAGACCTCGGGGAGGGCGCCGGTAAAAAAGGTTTTGGCGAAATTCACCAGCAGCGCACCGACGATGGCGCCGAACAGCGTGCCGCGACCACCGACCGCCACCCACACCACCAGCTCGATGGAATTCAGCGGCGAGAATTCGCCGGGATTGATAATGCCGACCTGCGGTACATACAACGCCCCGGCGATGCCGGCCATCACCGCGGAGATGATGAACAACCAGAGTTTATAACTTTCCACTTTGTAGCCGATAAAGCGCGTGCGAGCCTCGGCGTCACGAATGGCAACCACCACGCGGCCGAACTTGGAGTTGACGATATAGCGGCACAGCAGATAACCCGCCGCCAGGGCCAGTGCCGACAGGACAAACAGCACATTGCGCGTACCACCGTGTTGCAACTCAAAACCGAGGATGTCTTTAAAATCCGTGAGACCATTGTTGCCGCCAAAGCCCATCTCATTGCGGAAGAAGGCCAGCATAAAGGCAAAGGTCAGGGCCTGAGTGATGATCGACAGATAGACGCCGGTGACCCGCGAGCGAAACGCCAGCCAGCCAAACACGAAGGCCAGCAGACCCGGGATCAAAACGATCATCAACACAGCAAACCAGAAGTGATCAAATCCAAACCAGTACCAGGGTAGCTCATGCCAGTTGAGGAAGACCATAAAGTCCGGCAGTTCCGGATTGCCGTACACACCGCGACTGCCGATCTGCCGCATCATATACATACCCATGGCGTAACCGCCCAGTGCAAAAAATACACCGTGGCCGAGACTGAGGATACCGCCATAGCCCCACACCAGATCCAGTGCAAGGGCCAACAGGGCGTAACACAGGTATTTACCCAGCAGGGTCACCACATAGGTGGAGAGATGCAGACTCGACCCCTCAGGCACCAGTAGATTGAGCACCGGTACCATAATGGCTATCGCCAGCAGGGCGGAGAACAAATACCGGCCGACCCTGTCCTGCTCGATCAGTTTAATAAGCGTATTTATAAACGACATGGTCTAGTTCTCCGCCGCCCGACCCTTTTGCGGAAACAGGCCGCGTGGGCGTTTTTGAATAAACAGAATGATAAAGATCAGAATAAAGATCTTCGCCAGCACCGCGCCGGCCCAGGGCTCAAGGAATTTATTCGCCACACCGAGCGACATGGCGCCGACCAGCGTACCCCACAGATTGCCGACGCCGCCGAACACCACCACCATAAACGAATCGATGATGTAGGACTGCCCGAGATTGGGGCCGACGTTGGTCAACTGGCTCAAGGCCACCCCGGCCACCCCGGCAATGCCCGAGCCCAGGCCGAAGGTCATGGCATCGACCCACTCGGTGCGAATCCCCATGGCCCTCGCCATGGTGCGATTCTGCGATACGGCGCGAACCTGTAGGCCGAGGGGCGTCTTTTTCAGGATGGCCAGCAGGGCGGCGAACACCAGCAGGCTGAACACTATTATGTAGAGTCGGTTATAGGTCAGGGACAATACGGCATTGATCTCCCAGGAACCGCTCATCCAGGCCGGTGTTTGCACCGAGCGATTCAGCGGTGAAAAGATCGAACGCACCAGTTGTTGCAACACCAGGCTGATGCCGAAGGTGGCCAACAGGGTTTCCAGCGGTCGGCCATACAGAAAACGGATCACGCCCCGCTCGATGGCCACGCCGAACAAACCGGCCACGATAAAGGCCGCCGGCACGGCGACCAACAGCGACCACTCTATATAATTGGGCATCAGCAACTGCACCACATAGGTGGTGTAGGCGCCGATCATCATCAGCTCACCGTGGGCCATGTTGATGACCCCCATCACGCCGAAGGTGATGGCCAGACCGATGGCCGCCAGCAGTAGCACCGAACCGAGACTGATGCCAAAGAAAACGGTTTCCAGGGCCTGATAGCGTTCGGCCCGCAGCTGTATGGCGTGCAGTGAGGTCTTGACCTGTTTGGCCAGGGCGCTATCGTCCGCCGCCGTGGCCTGCTTTAACACCTGTTGCAGACGGTTACGCGACTCGGTGTAGTCGCTCTCACCCAGCGCCACCACCGCCGCCAGTTGTTTTTGTTTATCACCGTGTACCACGTCGAGCATCGCCAGCGCGATATGCAGGGCCCGGCTGACCCTCTGGT
Source organism: Chromatiales bacterium (assembly GCA_024641465.1). Taxonomy (GTDB): domain Bacteria; phylum Pseudomonadota; class Gammaproteobacteria; order UBA6429; family Thiohalophilaceae; genus JAHEDB01. The sequence continues at coordinate 17,925 of JAHEDB010000002.1, forward strand.
CGGTTTCACTGACGAGCAGCTTTTGCAATCTGTCACGGTCCGGCTCGCCGACCTGACCGATCATCTCCTTGACCGAGTTGAGGCGCACGGCTGGATTACGATTGCTCATACCCCGTTCGGCGATCAGCCCGCTCAACAACTCGCGCAATTGATTATTGACGGTGATCTTTTTTATCTCGCGCTTCGATACCACGCCGAGCGAGGCATTGTCGAGCACCCCGGTCAGGGCATACCCATCGTCGGTGCTAAAGACATAGACCAGGGCCTGGTCTTCCTTACGATAATATAAATCACCGTTTAACAGTGTCTTGAAAATCCTGTCGACCCGCTCATCGTCGCTTTTAGCCAGTTGTTCGATTGCCTGTTGCTTGATATCAAAATCAAACTCCAGCAATTGCTTGAGTGGGGCGGAAAAATTATCCACGGCCTGAGCCGCATAAGCCGGACCTGATAGCAGGCTGGCGATCATGATCAACAGCGTCAGGATCGGACTGAAAAAGCCCGACGTGTGGTATCGCCCTGATCGATTAAGAGTGCACATGATACTGGAATATTTTTATTGTTAAGTTTAAGAACAGGGTGTCCTGTTATCAGGACACCCTTTTTGTTTGCGGTTAGAAATTCTGACCGGAACACTTCTTGGTCTTTGTGTTGTAATTACCGCAGCTGATCGGTTTGGTCCAATCGGAGATGACGTCCTTGCTGCCCGGCAGGAAGTCTGACCAGGCATCGCCCGGCACCGTACCCTTGGTCTTCCAGACAACTTCAAACTGACCGTCGGCCTGGATTTCGCCAATCAGCACCGGTTTGGTGACGTGATGGTTCTTCAGCATGGTGGCCTTGCCGCCGGTCAGATTGGGCACCGACAAACCGATGATCGCCTTGCCGACCTTGTCCGGATCCGTTGAACCGGCCTTTTTCACGGCATTGACCCACAGGTTGAAGCCGATGTAATGGGCCTCCATCGGGTCATTGGTGACGCGTTTTTTGTTCTTGATGAACTTGTGCCAGGAAGAAATGAACTTGTCATTATTCTTGTTATCGACGCTCATGAAATAGTTCCATGCCGCCAGATGACCGACCAGCGGTTTGGTGTCGATACCGGACAGTTCTTCTTCACCCACGGAGAAGGCGACGACCGGGATATCTTTCGCAGAGATGCCCTGGTTGCCCAGTTCCTTGTAAAAGGGCACGTTGGCATCGCCGTTGATGGTCGAGACCACGGCGGTCTTCTTACCGGCAGAACCGAATTTCTTGATATCGGACACGATACTCTGCCAGTCGGAATGACCGAAGGGTGTGTAGTTGATCATGATGTCCTTTTCGCTGACACCCTTGGCCTTCAGGTAGGCCTCGAGGATCTTGTTGGTGGTACGGGGATAGACATAGTCGGTACCGGCCAGCACCCAACGCTTCACGCCGACATTCTTCATCAGATAATCCACGGCGGGAATGGCCTGCTGGTTAGGCGCGGCGCCGGTATAAAATACGTTCTTGGAAGACTCTTCACCTTCGTATTGCACGGGATAGAACAACAGGCCGTTCAACTCTTCGAACACCGGTAAAACGGATTTACGGGATACCGAGGTCCAGCAACCAAATACCGCTGCTACCTTGTCCTTTTCCAGCAACTCGCGTGCCTTCTCGGCAAACAAGGGCCAGTTTGACGCCGGGTCAACCACCACGGCCTCGAGTTTTTTACCCAACAGGCCGCCTTTTTTATTCTGCTCATCGATCAGCATCAGCATGGTGTCTTTCAGTGTGGTTTCACTGATCGCCATGGTGCCGGACAGAGAATGCAGAATACCGACCTTGATGGTTTCCTTTGCATTGACGGCAAACGGCAGGGCCATGAACAGCGGCACTAACAGCCACTTGCTCAAATTCATTTTTTTCATTGTATATCTCCCTATTCGCATTAATTACACAAACACACAGGTTATGGATCTGATTTCATTAACATGGCCTGCGTGTTAAACGCAGGCCAGGTCTTTATTGCAACAAATGGAGATTACTTCAGGTCAAATGACTTGGCGTATGTCACCAGGAACAACAGATCTTCTTCTACGCCATAGGCATCAGTACCTTTATTGGCATAGTCGTTACTATAACCGCTGTCATTACTGGCCTTGCTGATCTTGAAGGTGAATTCATCAGTGGCCGCATAGGACAGGGTGAGATGACTGTAGTTGTTGGCACCGGTTTTATTAAAGTCCCAGACACCGTATTGTGCACCAAACTTGCCAAAGCTTGCGTCCAGTGTGTAGTACTTGTATTCATCTTCGCTGGTCTTGGCATCGGCATTCATATAGACGGTCAACTTGACAGGGGCATAACCGACACTGAGGACATACTCTGACAGGTCATTTTTACCGGAGGCACAGCTGCTCTCGGTGCTGTTACAATCTTCGTTGTAGAGATAGTTCCAGTAAGAGATGTCGTAGCTAAGCCCGCCCGCCGCGCCACCAAAACCAACATACAGGTCAGTTTCGTGACCGTCTGTTTCGTTGGTGGTCCAGACACCGGCGTAGGCGCCGCTGCTGTGTTTGTAATCCAGGCTACCAGCGATCTGGCCGCTGCTCTTTGTCAGGTTCTGACCGCGCCACAGATACATGTTACTGGCAGAAAACGAAGCAGAGCCCCCTGCATTGGCCGTACCGGTAACAGCCAGGCCAGAGAAGGCGGTAGCAACAGCCAGGGCCAACACACTCGATTTCATTACTTTTAAATTCTTCATCTTGCTTACTCCCAATATTCGTTAGACAAATCGTTAACTGCGTTCAATCGCGAAAAATTTCCCCAAGCGCAGAGATGTTTCGCATCAGCCAAAATCATTTCCTTGCTTTGTCACATAAGAGCAATCATTGTGCCAAGTATATTTCATCCGAATAAACAATCAGTTAAACGCTAGTCAATAATATTTTTGTGTACAGATGCGCATTGCCGGTGCACCAAAAAATTGCAGCGCATTGTTTTAGTGCGCCTGTCCTTACCAAACAATGCTCCATGTTTATGATCATCCCATCACACCGCGACCACGCGGAGCATGCCGGCGTGAATAATGAAATCGACAATGACATCAAGCCCCTGCCCTGTCTTCAGATTGGAAAAGATAAACGGCCGCTCACCACGCATCTTTTTCGCATCCCGATCCATCACCTCCAGCGAGGCGCCGACATAGGGCGCCAGATCGATTTTGTTGATCACCAGCAGGTCCGAACGGGTAATGCCCGGCCCACCCTTGCGGGGGATCTTGTCGCCGGCCGAGACATCGATGACATACAGCGTCAGGTCGGATAATTCCGGGCTGAAGGTCGCACTCAGGTTATCGCCACCGCTTTCGACAAACACCAGGTCGAGATCGGCAAAGCGTTGTTGCAGTTCATCGATGGCCGCCAGATTCATCGAGGCATCTTCACGGATCGCGGTATGTGGGCAACCGCCGGTCTCGACACCGATGATGCGATCCTCCGGCAGGATCTTGCGGCGTAACAGGAACTGGGCGTCTTCCTTGGTGTAGATGTCATTGGTGACCACCGCCAGGTTATAGTCCTGGCTCATCCGGCCGCACAGGGCCTCGACCAGGGCGGTCTTGCCTGACCCGACCGGGCCGCCGATGCCAACACGTAATGTTTGTTTTGTCATGTTTGTCTCTCTCTATTATGTTCAGGAACGAAACAGGCGGGAGTATTGTGTCTCGTGCCAGGCGCTGGCCATGGCCAGACCCGGCAGGACACTGCCTATCTCATCGTCATTCAATTCGAGTCCCTGCGTTACCTGTGTATCGATCAGCTCGATCAGGCATCCCAGGATTCGTTGCCCGGCGGTCTGGCCGAGCGGCATGAGCTTGATCGCTGCGGCGACCTGATTTTCGCACCATGACCAGAGGTAACCACTGGCCGCCTCCGGCACAGGAATCTGCCAGCGTACGGCGGCCAGACTGAACTGGCTGAGATAGGAACAGGACTGGCGTGACAGCGTCTCCTGCGTCAAGCCCAGGTCGTTTAATAATCGAGACAGGGCATGCCCCAGTTGCAGATCCTCCTGCCGAAGCTCCGCCGATTCACGCATGGCGAGGATAAGCTGGTTCCAGTAAATCACCGCCGCCGAATCATCCTGCTGCCATGCCTGATAAAATCTCGTCAGTATCGGTACATCGAGACGAATCAAACTATGAACCATCACCCCGCCAATCCAGTCGCTTACCGTTTGTTCATCGCTGACCCAGCCTTCCTCTATCGCCGTTTCCAGCCCCTGCGAATAGGCATAGGCGCCGACCGGCAGGGCCGGGCTGATCAATTGCCAAAGGCGTAAGCGGGCACTCTGTTTTTGTGTTTCAATCATGGTGATGGTGATGGTGATGGCTGCCCGCGGCGTGATAAGCCCCGCTCTCCGGTTCAAACGGCGCCTGTTCGTGGGTCACACTCAAGCCCAGTTGCCGCACCATGTCATCGAGCACATGGTCCTGTTGATAACGTAAACAGCCGTGACTGATCTGCAACGGGACGTGCCGATTACCGAGGTGATAACAGGCGCGGGCCATGGTCAGGGGGTCAGCACAGACCACGGTCGAGACCGCCTCCTCACCGGCGCGCACCTGGATCACCGTGCCGTCCTCGGCGCGCAGGCAATCACCACCCCGCAGCACACCTTGTCGGCTGAGTTGCAGGCCCACTTCACGGCCGTTATCCAGCGTCGTTCGCAAGCGAAATTTTTTGCGCTCTTCGTAAGGCAGCGTCAAACTGACCTTTGCCTCATCCGACGGCTCCAGCCGTTCAGTTACTTTCAACATAATGTCTCCTTAAAATAATTTTTTAACCGCCAAGACGCCAAGCACACCAAGTCACAACGATATAAACTTTTATTTTCCTGACATCCTTGGCGGTTCGTGTTTTTAACTGGCCCATTTCAAATAAAACCCTTAACAACCAAGACACCAAGAACACCAACCCACTTCTACACAAATATTTATTTTCCTGGCGTCCTTGGCGTCTTGGCGGTTCATGTTTTTTAAAACAGAAAATAGCGCTGCGCCAGCGGCAACACCTCGGCCGGTTCGCAGATCAACAGCTCACCGTCGGCCCTGACCTCATAGGTCTGTGAGTCGACCTCGATGGTTGGCTGATAGTCATTCAGGCGCATGTCTTTTTTGCGGATTGTGCGGGTATTGCGAACCGCCACGACCTTCTTTCTCAGGCCGAGTTGTTGTTTGATGCCGGTGGTCAGGGCCGCCTGTGAGACAAAGGTGATCGACGTTTCATGCAGGGCCCCGCCGTAGGCGCCGAACATGGTCCGGTAGTGCACCGGTTGCGGTGTCGGGATCGAGGCATTGGGGTCGCCCATCGGGGCGGCGACGATCATGCCGCCCTTGATGATCAGCGCCGGCTTGGTGGCGAAGAAGGCCGGTTTCCACAGCACGATATCCGCCAGCTTACCAACCTCGATGGACCCCACCTCATGCGCGATACCGTGGGTGATGGCCGGATTGATGGTGTACTTCGCCACATAGCGTTTGGCGCGATGATTGTCATGGCGCGAGGAATCTTCCTTTAAGGCACCGCGCTGCACCTTCATCTTGTGCGCCGTCTGCCAGGTGCGCGTCACCACCTCACCGACCCGGCCCATGGCCTGCGAGTCCGAGGCGATCATGCTGAAGGCACCCAGGTCATGCAGGATGTCTTCGGCGGCGATGGTCTCGCGGCGGATGCGCGATTCGGCGAAGGCCACATCCTCGGGAATATTGGCGTCGAGGTGATGGCACACCATCAGCATGTCGAGGTGTTCATCGATGGTGTTGACGGTATACGGCCGGGTCGGATTGGTCGACGACGGCAGGACATTGGCCTCGCCACAGGCCTTGATGATGTCCGGCGCATGGCCGCCGCCGGCACCTTCAGTGTGATAGGTATGGATCGCCCGGCCCTTGAATGCCGCCAGTGTGTCTTCGACAAAGCCGGATTCATTCAGGGTATCGGTATGGATGGCGACCTGCACATCGTACAGATCGGCCACGGTCAGACAGTTATCGATCGCCGCCGGGGTCGTGCCCCAGTCTTCATGCAGCTTGAGGCCCATGGCGCCGGCATTGATCTGTTCCTGCAAGGCATCGGGCAGACTGGCATTGCCCTTACCCAGGAAGCCCAGGTTCATCGGCAAGGCATCGGCGGCCTGCAACATGCGATGGATATTCCACGGTCCCGGTGTACAGGTGGTGGCATTGGTGCCGGTGGCCGGGCCGGTGCCGCCACCGAGCATGGTGGTGACACCCGACATCAGCGCCTCTTCGATCTGTTGCGGACAAATAAAGTGTATGTGGGCATCGATGCCGCCCGGCGTACAGATCAAGCCTTCCCCGGCGATGGCCTCGGTGCCCGGGCCGATGATGATATCGACGCCGGACTGCACATCAGGATTACCGGCCTTGCCAATGGCGGCGATGCGCCCGGCCTTGATGCCGATATCGGCCTTGACGATGCCCCAGTGATCGAGGATCAGGGCGTTGGTGATCACCACGTCCACCGCCTGCGCACTGCTGCACTGACTCTGGCCCATGCCGTCACGGATCACCTTGCCGCCGCCAAACTTGACCTCTTCGCCATAAGTGGTGTGATCCCGCTCCACTTCAATAATGATCTCGGTGTCACCGAGGCGGACTCGATCCCCGGTGGTCGGTCCATACATCTCGGCATAGGCCTGCCGGCTAATGCGACTCATTTGGACTTCTCCAGCGCGCCCATGATTTGGCCGTTAAAACCAAACACCTTTCTCGCCCCGGCGTAGGCCACCAGTTCTACTTCACGGCTTTGTCCGGGTTCAAAGCGCACCGCCGTGCCGGCGGCGATGTTGAGGCGAAAACCCCGTGTCTGTTCGCGCTCAAAGTGCAATGCCGAATTGGTTTCATAAAAATGATAATGCGATCCCACCTGGACAGGCCGATCACCGCTGTTGGCCACCTTGAGGCGGATCGTTTGGCGACCGCTATTCAATTCGTGTTCGCCTGCGTCGTGAAAATATTCTCCCGCAATCATGCCCGTCTCCTTCAGATAATCGGATTGTGTACAGTCACCAGTTTGGTGCCATCGGGGAAGGTCGCCTCGACCTGCACCTCGTGGATCATTTCGGCAATGCCGTCCATGACATCGTCGCGGCTCAATAGCGTCGTGCCATAACTCATCAGCTCGGCCACCGACCGGCCATCCCGCGCCCCCTCCATGATGGCGGCCGAGATATAGGCCATGGCTTCCGGATAATTCAGTTTCAGGCCCCGCTCCTTGCGGCGTTCCGCGAGCAGCGCGGCGGTAAACAACAACAGCTTGTCTTTTTCACGTGGTAATAATTCCATAAGCTTTCTACTCCGCTGATTATATTTATGTGTTCCAGATGCGCGGGATGACCGCCGGCCTGTTGATCAATTCGGGCCGCAGCCGCCTCCAGATATCTATAAAGACCTCCCGCATAGGTTCGGCCTGATGCGCCAGACAGCGACAGACCAGCACCTCGCCGAGCAGGCTGACGCTGAAACGAAAATCTTCGTTGCCCCTCACCATGGTCTGCCGAATCATTTCCAGTTCGGCCTGTCCGGCCGGAAACAATATGAAGGTGCCCAACGCGGCATAACCGGCCAGGCCCCATTGCGCCTCGGCCATAGTGCCGGTACCGTCGATGGTGCTGCGATCGATCCACAGGGGTTTATCCTGTTGCCAGACTTCAAACCGTTGTCGTAGCCGACCGCGATGAAAACCTTCCTGGCTGGCCGGCCGCCCCAGACACTGCACCTCCCATGACAACAGGCTTGCGTCCGCGGCGAGATCGATGTGGGTGTGGAGATTGACCCGGCTGTCATCAAATAAAATATTTTCCTGCGGCAACCATTCCAGCACGGCCCCGGCCTGCACGGTGAACGATTGCATGACATCGGCCTGCGCACCGGCCGAGCGATAAAACTTGTTGGCCGCCGGGGTGGTGATCAGGGCATGCGCCTGTTCACCCACCTCAACCGACAGATCAATCCTGTCGCCACCGACCACCCCGCCCGGTGGATGGATTAAATAGACATGACAGGTCTCACCCTCCGGATAAAACGGTTTCTGAATGATCAGCGGGCCGTGGTGCTTGCGGTGCTGGATGACGGTCTTGTCCGGTCGCCGGGCAAACTCGAGCTCGAGACGGGCATGCCAGCGCGATAGCGGCGTCACGGCACTCATGCGTTGACACCGCCGAGCAGGTAAGCACCGTAGATGATCGAGCCACTGGCGATAGCCCCCCGCACTACATCACTGACCCGCTTGCCCTGTGTCTGCGTCAGGACAAACAGGCGTCCTAACAGGCCGCCGATGATCAACATGGCGGTGAATACCCCCAGGCCAAACACCAGCACATAGGCCATGCCGGTCCAGGGTGAAGCAAAGCGGCCGGCCGGTAACAGGGCGAGTAGCGGCGCGGAACCCGCGGCACCGTGTAACAAGCCCACCAGGGTCGCACGGTGTTGATGCTCATGGGCCTGCCGGATTTCGGCCCGGTCGTGGCGATGCCAGTGTGCGTGCAAGGACGGCTCATTGTGGGTGTGAGCATGCAGGTGCATGTGCCAGGCGACGATGTCGCGAAACACCAACAGGCCGAGCAGGATCAATACCAGGCCCACCAGTTGCTCCGCGACATGACTGAGTGAGACCGGAATGGCCCATTGCAGCACCAGCACCGACAGGCTGATCAACAGCAGCGCCGAGCCATGGCCCATCGCCCAACGACTGCAAAAACCGAGGCTTTGTTTAAAACCCGGTCGGCTCCCGGACAGCGTGGCCACTGCCATCAAATGATCGGCATCCAGCGCGTGCACCAAGCCAAGGGAAAAGGCCAGGGCCAAAACACCCAATATGTGATTGCTCGCATCCATTATTATTTAATCGCAGCGTGTTATGTAGAAGCGTGCTGCCTATTGTGCACAGCCCATGCCAATGATTTTTAACATAAAAATCAAAGCGATAAAAACACCCGCAAGTTATCATGAACTATTTTAGTGCGGCGCCATGTCAGGCACTGCGATTGATTGCAACATTTTGGTGCGTACGGAGAAAAGAAGTGAGGGGTAATAGACGGCCATTGGCCACATCAAAAGGCAATCCACTTGCTTAAAAACTAAAACTCCAGCTGATATAGGTCTTCAGGTCTTTGTCTTGCGCGGTATTCACGCTGGCCTTACTGAAGGTGATTGTGAAATCTTCGATCCGCAGGCTGATGCTGGTATCGACATACGAGGTGCTGTCTTTTCGGCTGTAGTTGCCGGCATGGGCCGTGATCGAGGTGTTTTTCCTGAACTCCAGTTTATGGGTAAGGCTGCCTTCGATATAGGTACCCGCAGCGGAGCTGTCCGACCACTTGACGGTCAGGCCCTCGGTCATGAAGGCAACATACAGCTCACTGAAATCCAGATTCGAACTTTGCGGGTAGGTGTAGTTGATGAAACCGATATCATAGCCGATGTTGTTGCCCTTGCCCGATGCCCCGACGTAGTAATCCACCTCGGTGGAATTGACGCCATTGGCGCCATGGGTGGTATTGGATATCCAGGTCCCCATATACCAGTCGCGCTCGGTCACGTATTCCAGGCCACCGGATACGGCCGGGCCGCCGCTGGTTTGTGACAGGCCACGCCAGACATAGTCCGAGGTCACCCCGGCATCACCGTGCAGCTCACCGGCAAGACTTGTCCCGACCGGCAAGATACAAAACGCCCCGCTGATATAAATCAATAACTTGGATTGCACAAATCGCCGCCTTTCACCTGGCTCCGGAAAAATTTTTTTCACTCTTGAGCAAATGCACGAACCATACCAGTGCGACAGGCCTACCCAGTGGCGGGATAAAGCATTACCATCCTAGCCTCATTTATCAGGAGGGATTCCCATGCCTAGCACCAAGCCCCAACTCGACAGCCTGCTGGATCAAATCACCTCGGCCCTGCCCGACGGCTGGCAGGATCTGCGTGGCGACCTGGAGCGTAATCTGCACGCCGCCCTGCGCAGCGCCCTGACCAAACTGGACCTGGTGACCCGGGAGGAGTTTGAGATCCAGCGCGAGGTGCTGGCCCGCACCCGCGCCAAGTGCGATGCCCTGGCAGAGCAGGTGGCAGAACTGGAAAGACAGTTCCTGAAGAAGTGAGTACCCACCTCAGGCCGAGGTGAAATCGGCTTGTCAAAGCAGTGACAGATCTTTTACTGTTGAGACTGTATGGAAAGCTAACTTATGGATAAGCAAATATGTCACTTGCAGTGGTCTACACCCGCGCCCAAACCGGCATCGAGGCCCCCCCGGTCAGCGTTGAGGTGCACCTGTCCAACGGCCTGCCCAGCCTGTCGATCGTCGGCCTGCCGGAAGCGGCGGTAAAGGAAAGCAAGGATCGGGTCCGTTCCGCGATCCTCAACAGCCGTTTTGAATTTCCCACCCGTCGCATCACCATCAACCTCGCCCCGGCGGACCTGCCCAAGGATGGCGGTCGTTTTGATCTGGCGATTGCCATCGGTATCCTCGCCGCCTCCGGCCAGATCCCACTGGACAAACTCCCGCACTATGAATTCATCGGCGAACTGGCCCTGACCGGTGGCCTGCGCCCGGTGCGTGGCATCCTGCCCGCCGCCATCCAGACTGCCCGCACCGGCCGGACCCTGCTAGTCGCCAGCGACAATGCAGCCGAAGCCCGATTGGTGAGTGAGGTCGAATTGCTCGCAGCGTCACATTTGCTCGAGGTCTGCGCCCACCTGTGTGGGCAACAGGCCCTGCCACTGTTTAATGACGAGGCCATCATCCGCGAACAGCGCACCGAGCAGGACATGGCCGATGTGCGCGCCCAGCCCCACGCCAAACGGGCGCTGGAGATCGCCGCCGCCGGTGGCCACAGCCTGCTGATGGTCGGTCCGCCCGGCACCGGCAAGACCATGCTCGCCTCGCGCCTGCCCGGTATCCTGCCACCGATGACCGAGGCCGAGGCCCTCGAAACCGCGGCCCTGCAATCGATCAGCGATCAGGGTTTTACGATTCAGCAGTGGTGTAAACGACCGTTTCGTTCACCACACCACACCGCCTCGGGTGTCGCCCTGGTGGGCGGCGGCAGCCACCCACGACCCGGTGAGATCTCGCTGGCCAATAACGGCGTGATGTTTCTCGATGAACTACCCGAGTTTGATCGACGGGTGCTGGAGGTGCTGCGCGAACCGCTGGAGTCGGGTCGCATCACCATCTCGCGCGCCGCCCGTCAGGCGGAGTTTCCATCACGCTTTCAACTGATCGCCGCGATGAATCCCTGCCCCTGTGGTTATCTCGGGCATAGCAATGGCCGCTGTCGTTGTTCACCGGATCAGATCCTGCGCTATCGCCACCGCATCTCCGGCCCGTTGCTGGATCGGATCGATATGCACATCGAGGTGCCGAGCGTACCGATCCATGTGATGCAGGAGCAGAATACGATTAAAGAAGAGGATAGCCGCACGGTACAGCAGCGGGTCATCAAGGCGCGCAATGTTCAACTCCAGCGTAGCGAACTGGCCAACAGTCAGTTGAGCAATAAACAGGTGGAACGCCAATGCCGTCTGGCGACGACGGATCAACAACTACTCGAGCGGGCCATCGAACAACTCGGCCTGTCGGCCCGCGCCTATCATCGTATCCTCAAGGTCGCCCGCACCATCGCCGACCTGGCCGAACAGGAAAACATTCTCACACCGCACATTACCGAGGCGATCAGTTATCGGCGACTGGATCGGATGCAGTTGAACTAGCTAGAAGGCGGCGCCGATCCGTATATAGGTCTGATTGTCACCACCTTCATCAAAACCATGGGCATAACCGGCGGTTATGTTAACCACCGCGAAATAGAACAGGCTGGTATCAAAGCCAAGTTCCAGACCCGCCCCGCGATAATATTTCTCAGGCGCAGCGCTCTTCTCCCAGGTCGCGCCGATATCATAGAACAGCGTACCATGTATTTGATGCATGCCCACCGGCGGCGCCATGATGGCGCGTTCGATCAGCGCCAGGGGGAAACGGTATTCGGCGCTACCCAGGCGCATGCGGTGGCCTTGCAGTTCGGCCAGACCTTCGCGGTAACCGCGCAGGTTATAACTGCGTTTACTGAACGGTGAACCGAACACGGGATCGTTGACGCTGCTGGTCAGGGTCCCACTATTTTTGCTGCCACCCAGCCTGAATGGCCGCGTGGTCTCGTCACCCTTACCCTCGACATAACGCAGGGCCAGTACATGCTGTCCGCCCAGACGGATAAACTCGCGCCAGTCGCCCCAATAGATCTGGCCCTGATAATCACTGCCGCTGATGGCGTCGCTGTCTTCACCGACCAGCGAAATGACCCGCCCTTCGGAACGACTGACAGATTTGATCTGACGACTGGTGGAATCAAACTCCAGCGCCATCCCGGCGATGTTATCCACCCGTTTATCCTGGGGGATCGCCCCCGTGAGCCGTTGCACATCTTGCTCGTCGTGCTTGATTGCCGTCATATTGAATGACCAGCCGCTGCTCTCGCCGGGAAAGGGGAACACCACTTCCAGCTTCTGCTCCGTGGTTTGACGCACCTTGGCTTTATTATTATTGACATAACTGAACTCGTGATCGCGCCGGACATCGAAAATCATCGACGGATACCAGCTGTCATAGATATAGCCCAACTGCCCCAGCCACCAGTCGTTTTGAGTGTCGTAACCGATATTGATGTTATAGACATGGCGGAACAGACTGTCATAGCCGGAGGTGACCACACTCACCTCGGTTCGATCCCCATCGGAATAGATCCACGGCAACCACCAGGCGGGTTTGAGGGACTGCCAGGGGGAATAGTCGGTGACAGATTGCGGCTCTACCACCGGCGGCTTTGACAAGGGTTCGCCGGTCGTGCCTTTTGCGGCCCTCGGTAAAGGATCATGCTTCATTTGCGCCGCGGGTAGATAAAACACATCGAGACCGGCGGCGGTATAGCCGACATAAAACAGATCCCCTGCCGGGGTCTGGGCGGGCGAAAGAGCCGCGGTCACTACGTTGGTGAGTGTTTCGATCTTGCCCGTGCGGATATCCATGCGGCGGATGTTATACACGCCGCCGTGTTCGGAGGTGAACAATATAGATTGTCCGTCGTGACTGTATTGTGGAGTGGCCACAATGGCGGCGTCCTGCAATACATATTGCCACTGCCGTGTATCGAGATTGAAGCGTTCCAGATTCCAGCCACCCTGCTCACGCCACACTGCCGCGATGATTTCATTTTT
>JAHEDB010000528.1 GCA_024641465.1 Chromatiales bacterium
CGCCAGCCAGATGACCACACCCAGGGCGCCACACACCCAGGAGATGAGAGGATAGTCACCCAGCATGGGCTTGGCGTAGCCATCCAGCGCATAGATCACCGCGGCGGAGAGGATGAAGGCGGCGCCGGTCACCGCCGCGAAGTTGCGTCGACTGGTGCGATGGATCTCGCGGCGAATATCATCCATCTGCCTTGAATCCAGCTCCATCTTCAGATGGCCGTGCTTGGCCTGCGCCAGCACATCGAACAGCATATTGGGCATTTGCGGCAGACGTTCGGCCCACAGGGGGACGTTTTCTTTCAGGTGGCGGAACATGGCGCGCGGGCCGATCTGGTCGGTGACCCAGCGTTGCAGGAAGGGCTTGGCCGATTTCCACAGGTCCAGATCCGGATACAACTGGCGGCCCAGACCCTCGATATTGAGCAGGGTCTTTTGCAATAACACCAGTTGCGGTTGCACCACCATGTTGAAACGCCGGCCGGTCTCAAACAGGCGGATCAATAAATGGCCAAACGAGATCTCTTTGAGGGGCTTGTCGAAGATCGGCTCACACACGGTGCGGATCGCCGCCTCGAATTCACCCAGCGGGGTATCCTTGTCGACCCAGCCGGAATCGATATGCAGTTGCGCCACGCGGCGGTAATCACGATTAAAAAAGGCCAGGAAGTTTTCCGCCAGGTAACGCTGGTCGGAGGGATTGAGCGTGCCCATGATGCCAAAGTCGACCGCGATGTATTTACCCTGTGGTGTGACAAAGATATTGCCGGGGTGCATGTCGGCGTGAAAGAAGCTGTGATTGTACACCTGAGTGAAAAAGATATTCACGCCGCGGTCCGCCAGCTTCTCCATGTCGATGCCGGCGGCGCGCAACGCCGCGATATTGCCGATCGGGATACCTTCGATACGCTCCATCACCAGCACATTGCGCCGTGCGTACTGCCAGTAAACCTCCGGCACATACAGCTCCTCGGACAATAAAAAATTGCGGCGCAGCTGTGAGGCGTTGGCCGCCTCGCGCATCAGGTCCAGCTCATCGAGGAGGGTCTTTTCGAACTCCGCCACCACCGCCATGGGTCGCAACTGCTTGCCCGCCGACCAGTACCGTTCAAGCTTGTCGGCGATTATATATAAGAGTCGGATATCGCGTTTGATCACCGGCAGGATGCCGGGGCGCAACACCTTGACGATGACCTTGGTGCCGTCCTGCAGGGTCGCGCCATGCACCTGGGCGATGGAGGCCGAGGCAAACGGCGTGGATTCAAACTTGCCGAACACCGCATCGGGCGACTGGCCATAGGCACGGGTAATGATCTGCCGGGCCAGTGCGTCGGAGAAGGGCGGTACCTGATCCTGTAGCTTGGCCAGTTCGGTGGCGATATCGTCGGGCAACAGGTCGCGGCGGGTGGAGAGGATCTGCCCGAATTTGACGAAGATCGGCCCCAGTGCCTCGAGGGTCTTGCGAATACGCTCGCCCCGACCGGCGCGGCGTGAAACCCAGGTCCAGGGCATAAACAGCTTGAGAAAACGCACCGGCCGGAACAAATGTGAGGCCAGGATCAGCTCATCCAGGCCATGGCGCATCAACACCTGACTGATATAGATAAGCCTGAAAAAATCTCCAAAACGCGCCATGTGATCTGTCTGTAAATTTGCTGAAGGTCAGATTGTACGGGGATGGAATCGAAGTGGCTAGGGGTGTTTTGGCCAGTCGCGGGTTTGATTCCGAGATAGCGTGAATGTACGCTGGAAAACCCGGCAAGAATAGCTATAACAATACCATGCGTAACATACTTATCCGATTTTGATTACCGTTCGGCACGGTTTAAATCAAGAGCAGGGCTTTGCCAATTACGCGATTGAGTGGTTAACGGTTGGTTTACAAACAGGCTATCACTATTAACATGAATCACTGGCGAACAGGTTTATACATCAAGGGCGTGTCCTATCTTGTATTGGGACTGATGGCCATCAATCCTGCCCTTGCCCTGCAATATCAGCAACTCAACCAGACCAGCGACTTCCTCGGCAAGATCCCCGATTACCAGCCCCGCGCCTATCATATCCATGTCTCGCAACAAACCGAGGTGCTGGCCTTATTGAAAAAACAGGGCTATGACGTGATCCCGGCCAGTCAGGCCGATGCCCGGCTTTTTCTGAGCGGCAATACCCGTGCGCCAGATCATTTCCTGCAATTCG
>JAHEDB010000087.1 GCA_024641465.1 Chromatiales bacterium
GGACAACATCCCAGTGCTCCTGGGTCATTTCGATACCTTCACCTTCGGCCAGAACCTTACCGACATCTTCGTTCCAGTCTTCCAGGTTTACCAGATAACCATTTTCAGTTGTTTCGATTGTCTTGCCATTTACTTCAATTGACATAATGTTTCCCTCTCATACGCGCACGGAATCGTACAGACTCTAAAAACGGGCGTATTAAACCAGATCAGCGCGGGGAAAAAAATACCCAAACGGGGTATATGGGTGATTCTGTCGGCAGGATTTGACCTGTATCAATCAGGATGTGTCTTTGACCGGCTTGATACCCTTCTGGGGCAGAAATATCCCACAACCCAGATGCCGACCCGGCCCGATACCGCGCTGTTGCAGGCGAATGGAATGTTCCTTGTCCAGGTCGGCAACCATCACACTACGGGTATACAGGTCGGCGTCTGGTGTCCGGATAACGTGCTGTTTACCGGCCATCATCTTTTTTACCGGGATATTCATGGCTTTTAATTGCTCTGCCACGGCATATAGGAATTGTTCCTCGCTCAGTTGCGCATCGCAAACCACATAGCGGGAAAACAGCGGCGACAGGTCGCTGAGCAGACGGATGTCGGCCTCACCGATGGTCAGCTGGTAGCCATCGATATCCAGGGTCCGACCGGTCAGCTGCTTCGCCGCATCGATCCGATGCCTGGGGACCCGCAGGCTCATCCGCGTCCGACGCGACAGGTGTAATACCTCATTGGTCGGGTCTTCCGGCCGCATCCAGCCGTTACCGGATTCGGCGACGTGGATCTGATGGATCCCGGCCAAATCCTCGGTCTCGATCCAGTCCAGCACCGAGCCGATCGCCTGCGACAGGGCATAGGCGTGTTCCAGGGGTAACATCTTGCAATCGAGTTTGAAAACCAGATCGACGACATCATCCGGGATAGTAAATTCTTCCTTGTTACTGTTTTCTTCTGTCCAGAACATACAATGGATTCCTTAACGTCCGGCCGAGGTGAAAACCGTTTCGAGTTTTTCCTGCCAGTTTTCCGGGGTATCACTAAACGGAGGTTTAACGTCCATACGGAAGAACATCTCGCCAGCCCTGGCCTTCTCCACGATACGCTGTTCGAGCGCGGCGAAGGTCTCCAGATCATGTCCTTCCATCAATACTTCACTTAACCATAACATCGATTCAATCCTGTTATTTATGCAGTCAACGGTACGTCTGTATCGGCAATCCGATCGAAGTAGCGGGCCCGATAGAGTAAGCGGTGCTGTACCTGATCATCTTCAAACGCCATCCGATTGTGCAAGACATTATTACCCAGATAGCCCTCGCCCGGCTGCAAGGCATGGCGGAATATATACGGGCTATCACTCGCCAGAAACTCGCTCAGACAGGCCACCGCCTCACGGGTCAGGCTGTCATCACGCCAGACAATATTGCGTTTCCGCTCGGTGTAGCGCATATGCAAATTGCCCATCGGGTCAATGGAAAATACCGGCCCGCTCTGCTCACCTCGGATCAACTCGCCGCCCTCTATATTGGGCGGAATGGTCATCGCCAAAGGATGCATTAACGCAGTTATATAGTCAGGATTACAATCTCTCAAGTGCAAATAGGCGATTTCATGGTCAAGCAGCAGGTTTGCCCCGCCCGTGGCGGCATTGCGGACACAATGCAGGACCATGCCGCGAATCTGTTCATCGGGCTTATTATAGTAACCATCGGTATGCCAACTGATCGGTCGGTTCGTATAAGGGATGTAGCCTGTATGCCGACCCTCTGACATAACCTGTAAAGAGGTAATAGCATCTTCATCGGCGCACAGATTATTATCCAGCCGGTCCAGACCAAAGCGCCGCCCGAGGATCCTGACCGTCTGCTTGGCGGCATAATCACCATCAATTATCCGGTATACCGCCATGTTAGTCTTTTGGCAAAGGCGCAACAGGGCCCGGTATTCATCCTCGGTCAATGAGGTCGCATCCCTGACCTCAACCAGCAATTCATGCGCCGTCTGTGGATAGTCCAGCAGTTTCTGATCACGCCACTGTTTGTAGGCCGACACATTGTTTAACAGAAACGGGCTTTGGCTGACTTCAGGTGTTGTCGTTACAGTACGGTGTTGCATTACGATCACTCAACATAGCTTAAGGGCTGCGGATGGTAGGTATTTTAATACAGCGCGTTCTTGATATGTGTCATTAAAATCAATTTTCTAGCGGCGATCCAGACAAAGCTATTCACGCCGAGGGCAAAGGGTTATATAATCCGCGCCTGAATAACGAGCCTGCATCTATAACTCGTTGTTTATATGGGCAGATTCGCTGAATTTTTACAGAGAATGCCCGAGTGTTGGAGTCAAGAACAAAGACAACATGTGGTGTGTATACCTCTTTGTGGGTATCAGAGGACAGGCAATTCACCCCTTTGGTGAGGTTCTCCTCACACACTTGTCCCCCTAGACTTCACCGCAGCTATAAGCATGGTTTTATCAGCCCATAGTTTGACTATGGGGTGGAAATTAAAATACAAGTCATCAACCGACAAGAACTGGTTACATTCTCAAAGGAGAACACCATGGATAAATCCAAAATTCATCCTACCCCGATGCTCGACGTGCTGGAAGATGGTCCCTGGCCGAGCTTTATTTCTGGTTTCAAACGCATGCGCGATCAGCATCCTGAAAAACGCATCAATGAAGTAGCCAACTCCCTGTTGGGTCAGCTCGAACACTCTTACGAAACCCGCAAGGGCTACTGGAAGGGTGGTACAGTTTCCGTATTCGGTTATGGCGGCGGTATCATTCCCCGTTTCTCAGAAGTCGGCAGCGCCTTCCCTGAATCAAAAGAATTCCACACCCTGCGTGTACAACCTGCACCGGGTAACTACTACACCACTGATATGCTGAACCAACTGGCTGACAGCTGGGAAAAATACGGTTCTGGCATGATCACCTTCCACGGCCAGACCGGTAACATCATGTTCATCGGAACCACCACTGAAAACACTCAGCACTTCTTTGATGAAATCAACGAATACGGCTGGGATCTGGGTGGTGCGGGTCCTTGCGTACGTACCGCCATGTCCTGCGTCGGTGCGGCCCGTTGCGAACAGTCCTGCGCCAACGAGCACGGCATTCAGCGTCACCTGGTTAATACCTTTACTGACGACGTTCACCGTCCTGCCCTGCCTTACAAGTTCAAGTTCAAGGTCTCTGGTTGCCCCAATGACTGCCAGAACTCCATCGAACGTTCTGACTTCTCCGTGATTGGTACCTGGCGCGATGAAATGAAAGTCGACCAGAAAGAAGTCAAAGCCTTCATCAAGGCCAAGGGTCGTGATTATATCCTAAACAACGTGACCTCACGTTGCCCGACCAATGCCATCACCCTCAACGCCGATGACACCCTGACCGTCGACAACCACAACTGCGTGCGTTGCATGCACTGTCTGAACGTTATGACCAAGGCCCTGTCTCCCGGTGATGACAAGGGTGTGACCATCCTGATCGGTGGCAAGCGCACCCTCAAGATCGGTGACCTGATGGGTACGGTTATTGTTCCGTTCAAGAAACTGGACACCGCCGAAGACTATGAATCACTGGTAGAGCTGGCCTCCTCCGTTATCGATTTCTTCGCGGAAAATGCCCTGGAACACGAACGTACCGGTGAAATGATCGAACGTATCGGTCTGGTTAACTTCCTGGAAGGTATTGGTGTTGACGTTGACCCCAACATGGTCAGCAATCCACGCCAGAGTTCCTACGTCCGTATGGATGGCTGGGACGAAGAAGCCGAAAAATGGTTTGCACGCAAGGCCGAACAGGCTGCGGGTTAATTACCGGGTTTTAACGATATAACAAGAAGTTAAGTTAGGAGATTATAATGGCACAACCTCAAATGCGTCATCCTATCGAATCTGGTTGCCCCGATGGCTTCCAGTACATGCATCCTGTGATGCGCCGTAACTATGGTCAGTGGAAGTTCCATGAGCATCCCCGTCCCGGTGTACTGCGTCACGTTGCCAAGAGTGGTGATGAAGTCTGGACCGTCAAGTGCGGCACCCAGCGTATTCTCGATGTTTATACCCTGCGCAAGCTGACAGAAATCGGCGACAAGTTTGCTGATGGTTACGTCCGTTTCACTATTCGCAGTAACGTTGAATACATGGTGACTGACCAGAAACAGGTCGAACCCCTGATCAAGGCCATTGAAGGCGCCGGTTTCATTGTTGGCGGTACCGCCAACTCTGTTGCCATGATCTCACACACCCAGGGCTGGTTGCACTGTGACATCCCCGGCACCGACGCCTCTGGTGTGGTCAAGGCCATGATGGATGAACTGATCGACGAGTTCAAAAACTGCAACATGCCGAACCGCGTGCATATCACCACTTCCTGCTGCCAGATCAACTGTGGCGGTCAGGGCGATATCGCGATTAACGTTCAGCACACCAAGCCACCCAAGATCAACCATGACCTGGTTGCCAACGTTTGTGAACGTCCGACGGTTGTGGCCCGTTGCCCGGTTGCGGCGATTCGCCCTGCCATGGTTAACGGCAAGCCTTCACTGGAAGTCGATGAAAAGAAATGTATCTGCTGTGGCGCGTGTTTCCCACCCTGCCCGCCGATGCAGATCAACGACGCGGAAGAAACCAAGCTGGCCATCTGGGTTGGTGGTAACCACTCCAATGCCCGTAGCAAGCCGAGCTTCCAGAAACTGGTTGCCGCTGGTGTGCCGAACAATCCGCCACGCTGGCCGGAAGCCACCGCCATCGTCAAGCGCATCCTGAAAGAATACAAGGCCGGTGCCAAAGATTGGGAACGTATCAACGACTGGATCGACCGTATTGGCTGGCCGCGTTTCTTCGAAGTGACCGGTCTGCCTTTCACCAAGTATCACATCGACAACTGGACTGGTGCGCGTAACAGCCTGAATGCTTCTACGCATATCCGCTTCTAACAAAAGGAAGTAGAGATGAAGTTTGCTATTCAGGTAAACGAAGGTCCCTATAACCACGAAGCTTCCGTGTCTGCCTTGAATTTTACCAAGGCGGCACTGGAAGCCGGTCATGAGATCTTCCGCGTGTTCTTTTATCACGACGGTGTGAACAACGGTACCCGCTTCACTTCACCGCCACAGGACGATATTAACATCGCCAACAGCTGGAGTGCGCTGGCAGACAAACACGGTCTCGACCTGGTTGTCTGTGTCGCTGCGGCCCAGCGTCGCGGTATCGTCGACCAGGGTGAACAGGAACGCCAGGGTAAAGACGGCAACAATATCGCTCCGGGATTTCGCATCTCTGGCCTCGGCCAGTTGATCGAAGCCGGTATCCAGAGCGAGCGTCTGGTTGTATTTGGCGATTAATCGGGGGAGCACATGTCAGAGATAAAGAAATTCATGTACATCAACCGCAAGGCCCCTTACGGCACTATTTATGCCTGGGAATCCCTGGAGGTTGTGTTGATTGGTGCTGCCTTTGAGCAGGACGTCAGCGTGGCGTTTGTCGACGATGGTGTCTACCAGTTGTGTAAAGGCCAGGACACCACCGGGCTCGGTATCAAAAACTTTTCAGCAACCTACAGGGCGTTGGGCGATTACGATGTCAACAAGCTGTATGTTGAAAAGGAATCTCTCGATGCCCGTGGTCTGACTCTGGACGACCTTATGCCGTTGAAGTATGAGGACGAGAATGATGACTATGCGGAAAAAGATTCTATCCGTGTGGTCAGTTCGAAGGAACTTGCTGAGATTTTTGACCAGCAAGAAGTCTTGTTTAACTTCTAACGGGGCGAGGTGTTAGAAATGTCTATTTTGCATACCGTTAATAAATCACCTTTTGATCGCAATTCGCTCGAAGCTTGTGTGCGACTTGCGGCAAAAGGCGGCTCCGTCCTGTTAATTGAGGACGGCGTTTATGGTGCCATGAAGGGAACCAGTAAATCCGACATGGTTACCAATGCGATGAAGGATTTGACCTTCTACGTATTAGGCCCGGACCTGAAGGCTCGGGGTGTGGATGAGGGAAAGCTCATTGATGGTGTTAAGGTCGTTGATTACAGCGGCTTTGTTAACCTGACTGTAGAAAACGATAAGGCCCAGGCCTGGCTCTGATCCTTCACGTTTCTATTTAACTAGCACTAGGAGAAAATACCATGGGTATTGAAGTAAACGGCAAGGTCTACGAGACCGATGAAGAAGGTTACCTGGCTAACCTGAACGACTGGAACCCTGACGTGGCAACAGCCATGGCTAAGGACGAAGACGTTGATCTGAACGAAAGTCACTGGGAAGTTATCAATTTCCTGCGTGAATACTATGAAGAGTACCAGATTGCCCCTGCGGTACGCGTTCTGACCAAGGCCATTGGCAAAAGATTGGGTCCGGACAAAGGCAACAGCAAGTACCTGTATGAACTGTTCCCCTACGGACCTGGCAAACAGGCCTGTAAATACGCCGGTCTGCCCAAGCCAACTGGCTGCGTATAAAGCAGATGTGATAGAGGGGGTGAAGTCCCCCTCTTCCACTTATCATCAAAGAATAATTAGATAGAAAAGGTATAGTGGCATGACAGCATTGTCGATATTTTTTGCGCTCTTATTCTATGCAGCGACGGCTATTTTTGTAGTTGGGCTGGCACGCAAAATCATGCAGTATTCACGTACCCCCGCTCCCTTAAAGATTCCTACCACGCCTGCGCCCGTCACGCAGACAGGTGTGGTGCTACGCATGGCACGCGAGGTTGTATTGTTTGCCAGCCTGTTCAAGGCCAGTAAATGGACCTGGCTGTTTGGCTGGATGTTCCACCTGGCCCTGTTGCTGGCCTTCTTCCGCCACCTGCGCTATGCCATGTCACCCGATAACGTGCTGTGGCCGTTAATCAACAACAACCTGGTCCAGGCCTTCGGCCAATATGGCGCCTTCGCCATGCTGATCGGCCTGCTCGGCCTGTTCGGTCGCCGCATCTTTGTCGACCGGGTTCGCTATATCTCCGCCCCGTCAGACTACCTGATGCTGGTGCTGATTTTAGCTATCGCCGGCAGCGGTACCCTGATGTCGTTCGTGGACCATACCGATATCGTACAGCTCAAGGCCTTCGTGCTTGGCTTGATCTACTTTAACTGGCAAGCCCTGCCCGCCGATGGACTGGTCATCACCCATCTGGGACTGGTTGCCGTGTTGATGATTATTTTCCCGATCAGCAAATTGTTACATGCCCCGGGAGTTTTCTTTAGCCCGACACGTAACCAGATCGATAACCCGCGCGAGAAACGTCATATCTCCGCCTGGGGTCAGGCCATCGACGACGCTGAAGCAAAAGCTGAAGCTTGATTAAAATTTAACGGTAGACTGAGGATAATAACGTGGCTGATTTTGAAATCCCAGAATTACAAGAGATTCCGGTCGTCCCTCATCTTAAAGAAGGGACCATGGCGCATAGCCAGCCGTTCATCGCAAAAGAACAGTTTCAGGAGCCGCTCGGTTTCCCCGGTGAGTTGGTCGAAAACTGGGAAGAGAAGGTCTATGCCAAAATGGACGATCTGCGTAAGCGCTATCGTTCATTCCAGGTCTATCTGGACTCCTGCGTAAAATGCGGCGCCTGTACCGATAAGTGTCATTACTACCTGGGAACATCCGATCCCAAGAACATGCCGGTTGCCCGTCAGGATCTGTTGCGCAAGGTTTATCGCCGCAAGTTCACCTTTGCCGGCAAATATTTCCCGAAGCTGGTCGGCGCCGTCGACATGAGCAAGGATGTGCTGGACGAGTGGTACAGCTACTTCCACCAATGTTCACAGTGCCGCCGCTGTTCCGTGTATTGCCCATACGGTATCGATACCGCTGAAATCTCCATGGCCGCTCGCGAAATCATGGACTCGGTCGGTGTCGGCATGAAATACACCAATGAAATCATCGGTAAGGTCTACAAGATCGGCAACAACCTCGGTCT
>JAHEDB010000529.1 GCA_024641465.1 Chromatiales bacterium
GGCGCGGGCCGCGGGGGTGCACAGTGCCATGCCCATGGCCCAGGCCCTGCGGCTGTGTCCCCAGGCTATCCGTTTACCGGTCCGTATGGGGCGCTACGTGGAGCTGTCTCACCAGATCCAGGCGATCTTCGCCCGCTACACCCCTCTGATCGAACCCCTGTCGCTGGACGAGGCCTTTCTGGACGTGGCCGGTAGTCAGCGGCTTTATGGCTCGACCGAACAGATCGCCCGGCAGATCAAGCAGGCGATCAAGCACGAGCTTGGTCTGGTGGCCTCGGTGGGGGTGGCGGCCAACAAGTTTATCGCCAAGATCGCCTCGGACATTGATAAGCCCGATGGTTTTGTGGTGGTGCCGCCGGAACAGACTCAGGCCTTCCTCGACCCACTGCCGGTCGGTCGCCTGTGGGGGGTGGGCAAGGCCACCCACCAGATCTTTGACCGGCTGGGGGTGCGGACCATCGCCCAGGTACGCCTGTTGCCGGAGGCGGTGATGGAGGATTATTTTGGCAATCATGGTCGGCAGTTATGGCGCCTCGCGCAGGGCCTCGATGAACGCCGGGTGGTGCCGGAGCGGCAGGCCAAGTCCATTTCCCATGAGACGACCTTTGCCCGGGATATCAGCGATCGACAGGCCCTGCAGGCCAGTCTGCTCGACCTCACCGAGCAGGTCGCCAGCCGCCTGCGCCACGCCGGGCTGCGGGGTCGGACCGTACAGCTTAAGCTGCGCTATGCCGATTTCCGGACCCTGTCCCGTTCGGTGACCCTCGACAAGCCCACCCACACCACCGAGGTGATCTGGCAGGCCGTATCGACGCTGTTCGGTCAATGTCCCTTGCCCCAGGCCGTGCGTCTGATCGGCATGGGACTGAGCAATCTGTTACAGGAAACAGAAACGGTGCAGGAACAAACCGATCTATTTGCTACCATAGACCCGCGCCAGCAACAGCTGGATGAACTGGCCGACGCAATCAATAACCGTTTTGGCAAGGCGACCCTGCATCGGGCATCGAGTCGCCGACGGACCATCGACAACTAATCACAGACGAGAGGCTTTACATGGCGGACATCAACCCGGACACCTCGGCTACACCCCGTGCCATCTATTTAAAGGATTATCAGCCGCCGCTTTTTCTGGTTGAAAAGGTCGAGCTGGTATTTGAACTGGAGGATGCCGATACCCTGGTGCATTCCCGTCTATCGATCAAACGTAACCCGGCGGCCCAACAAGACGATACAAACCTGCAACTGGATGGTCAGGCGCTGGAATTGATCGCTATTGCGATCAATGACCGGATTTTATCTTCGGCCGAGTACGCGCTGGACGATGAACACCTGCGTATCGCGGATGTACCCGATGCCTTTGAACTGGCCATCACCACCCGCATCCATCCCGCCGCCAATACTGCACTCGAGGGCCTGTATCACTCCGGCAAGATGTTGTGCACCCAGTGTGAGGCCGAGGGCTTTCGACGCATCACCTATTTTCCTGACCGTCCCGATGTGATGTCGGTGTTTAGCGTGACTTTGCAGGCAGATAAACAAAAATATCCGGTGCTGTTGTCGAACGGTAATCTGCTTGAACAGGGCGAGCTGCCGGATGGTCGTCACTATGCTAAATGGCACGACCCATCATTGAAACCGAGTTACCTGTTTGCCGTGGTCGCCGGGCAACTGGTCTATACGGAAGATTTTTTTACCACTATGAGTGGTCGGCGGGTGACCCTGCGGGTGTATGTCGAGGCGGAGAACCATCGCAAGTGCGAACACGCCATGACCAGCCTCAAACAGTCCATGCTGTGGGACGAACAGACCTATGGCCGGGAATATGACCTCGATATCTTTATGATCGTCGCGGTGAATGACTTCAACATGGGGGCGATGGAGAACAAGGGCCTGAATATCTTCAATGCCTCCTGCGTTCTGGCCAGCCCGGATACGGCGACGGACCACGACTATTACAATATTCAAAGTATCATCGGCCATGAATATTTTCACAACTGGTCGGGCAACCGCGTTACCTGTCGTGACTGGTTCCAGTTGAGTCTGAAAGAGGGCTTTACCGTGTTTCGCGATCAGGAGTTTTCCTCGGATCTGAATTCACGCCCCGTGCAACGCATCAACGATGTCGATGTGTTGCGCAATCACCAGTTCCCGCAGGATGCCGGTCCCATGGCCCACCCGGTGCGGCCC
>JAHEDB010000530.1 GCA_024641465.1 Chromatiales bacterium
TCTTAAACGTCACCTTGCCATCAAAGGATTTACCGGTGTCGATGCGAGTGGCATACAGATTGACCCGCCCCGCTTCGTTGGGTTTGGGAAAGGCCGGGAAGGCCATGTAGGTGACATAGTAGTCACCGATCTGGGTCTCCACCTGCATGCTCGGTGGGGTATTGGAATCTTCACCCAGGCTATAGGATGGACGGCCCAGGACGTGATGAGCCTGACAATCTGTTATTTGCAGGCAGGCAAGCAATACAAAACAACTGGTAACAGCAAGGCTGTGGAAAAATCCATGCCGGTGCTTGCGCTGTTGAGACTCAGGTTTCATTAACACTCTGACCATTTTTACTATCATAGTTTATGTTCTACCACGGGGGACATGGAGTTGATCGTTGATTTTCCCGGTGTTCCCCGTGATTGATAACCTTTGCGAATGACCAGGACAATTACCTCAACTATTGATATATCTTCCTTCGCACTCCCATACCGTGTCTTGCCACCGTTGGTTCCGTGCGGTCTATGTTTTACCACGGGAACACGGGGTTGATCGTTTATTTTCCCCGTGTTCCCCGTGGTTGATATACTTTTATTGATATATCTTCCTCCGCACCCCCATGCCATGACGTGCCACTGTCGGTTCCGTGCGATCGACGATGCGAATCGGCAGACTGGGTTCGGGACACACTTCAACACACAATCCACAACCGACACAACCCTGCTGGATCGTCGGTCGATAGATATTACCAAATTCAAAGCCGATGGCCGTCTCCCCCAGCGGGCAGATACTCACGCAGGCGCCGCAGATACCCCGGTCCACCCAGGGATAGCAGGCAACCCGATCGATCTGTGCGATGCCCATCCTGATCTCATGCGGCGGGGTCTCGCTGAGGGCGTTGGTCGGACAGACCTGCATACACTTGCCGCACAGGATACAGCCTCTCTCGGCGGGATCGATATACGGTGTATTGGCTTTGGCGCCTTCGGTGTGTTTATAAAATTTAACGCAACGCGGCGGGCAGATCTCACCACACAGGCCGCAACCGATACAGGCGGCGATAAAGGACTGTGGTTCCGGTAGGGCGCCGGGCAAAGGAATGTAAGTCTGACCGGCGATGACCTGACGCGGCATCATCATGCGCGTCAGGGCAAAGGGCAGACTGCTGAAGGCCAGCAGCCCCAGCGACTTTATCACGCGTGACAGCCACTGCCGACGATGCATCAGCCCTCCCCCGTCTGCGACTGGATGGCCCCCTGCTGTTTTTTATAACTCTGCCCGAGGTGGCCCGGCCCCTGAAAGGCGACATCAACGGGTTTGATCCTGAACACCAGGGCATCGGTCGGGCAGACGGCGATACAGGCAGAGCAGTTATTGCATTCCATACCGAAGTCATCGTGCCAGGGGTCGAGGCCGAACTGACAGACGGTGTTGCACTTGGCGCAGTCATTACACGTCGCGACCTTGCGTTGAATGCGTAGCAGACGAAAGCGCCCCAGCATGGAATACAGCGCCCCGCCCGGACACAGATAGCGACAGAAACCGCGCCGCGCCACCAGCAGATCAAACAACAGGGTGAGGAGAAAGAACACCATGCCCACGCCAAAGCCACCGACCGCAATCGCATAATAGATCTCACGACCGATGATCGCCGGTGGGTACATGGCAGCGAACATCACTGCACCGCTCAGCATGCCGATCACCATGCCTACCAGCAGCACCAGATACTTCAAACGTCGATCCAGCCGACGCTGGCTGATGGGCAAACCGGCGCGCCGCAACCAGGTGCCGAGATTATCATTCAATTCATATAGAAAAGTGGCGGGGCAGATCCAGCCGCAATAGAAGCGGCCGAATAACATCGTTAGTACAATCGGCAACAGCGCGGTCAGCACAAACGGCCAGTACCAGGTCTTGCTCGCCGTGATTTGACCGAGCAGGGATAGGGGATCGCTCAATTGCAGGCCAAACAGGCGGCCCGACCAGGTGGTGCCCTTCAGTGCGTTCAGGCCCTCCACGGGATCCTTAACAAACGGTTGGCTGAGCCATTCCATGCTGTCGTAGATCAGTTTTTCCGACGGGGCCAACAGGTCATAGGCGTGGGCGGCGGCATAGGTCTGATACAGGTGCAGGAAGGGCAACAGGATCAACAACAGCATCACCAGGCTCAGCATCAGCCAGCGGAGTTTATTCAGTTGCGCC
>JAHEDB010000531.1 GCA_024641465.1 Chromatiales bacterium
ATCTGTATGTATTCAGGGCTGCCCGGGGCGGCGAACTGGCTGACGGTGGCAAAGGTTACAATGGATAAGGCCGTGGTCGGCCCGGAAATGAGATGCCAGGAGGAGCCAAACAGGGCGGCAATGACTGGCGGGACCATGGCGGAATAAAGCCCGTAGATGGGCGGCAGGCCGGCGATCATCGCAAAGGCCACGCCTTGCGGCAGAACGATCACCGCACCGGTCAGGCCGGCCATGACATCGGCGCGCACGGTGTCCCGATTGACCATCGGCCACCAACGCAAAAATGGCATAAAGCGAATCAGCAGTAAATTGCACTGTTTAGCAAAGAGATGAAGCATACAAATCCTCTATGTAAAAAATCACAATCAGCCATGCATATAACGGACCCTGAAATACCGACCACAAGCTCACTTAATCCATGTGATGTGTGGGGATGACTCCAGGGTCTGTGGTGAAATGGATGGTGTGCGTTAATCTTATTTTGTTAAGGGGCCAGCCCTGGCTAATTTGAAGGGCTGTGGTTATCCGGAATATATTATCATCTATTTGTGACGTATTATGGAGTGAATAATTAATTATTAATATTCCAATATGGAATATTTAACCTGGGTGGGCGTACATTTACAACTTAAAACTACGTCTGAAGTGGGGCAGTGGCTGCCCCCATGCTCGTGCAGTGTCGTTAAAATTCATATTCCAGAGAAAACTTCAGGGTCCCATCTGGCGCGGAATCCGTGAGGCCAAACAGGTAGCCAAGCTCATAGCCCAGCTTGTCGGTATTGCCCAGTTTAAAATTGCCGTGGATCACCGGGCCGGCGCGGTGGTCCTGTTCCTTTGAGTGATCGGGATGGCCGAGTTCGCCGGTGCTGCCATAGATCTCCAGCGCCGGTGACAAAGCTTTTCCCATATGCATGGAAGTGCGCCAGGCATAACCCAGTTCGGTAATGCCGGGTGCGTTATTACCCAGTTCACGCTCGAATATGATGTTCAGGGTGTGTAGCCATTTGCCGGTAGCCTTTTCCAGCAACACTTTCAGTTCGGCCTTGTCATTGTGGTCGGACTCGTGGGCATGTTCGTATTCGAGATACAGCCCGGCATCGACCCAGTATTCACCCTGCTCCGTCAACTGGAAGATATTTTCCCAGGCCGTGGCCGCGTACTCCATTTCGCCCTGTTGATTTTTTTCGACTTCACCGAACACAGCGCTGAACCAATATTCGGTAAAGCCGTGGCCGATTTCGAGGATGTATTTTTGTTGATCATCGTGTGTGCTGCGGTCATCAAACGTAGTATGTCCACGCAACTCGATTTCAGTTTCTCCGACTTCCACATGGGGTGAATAGACCTTGTGTGATGCATAGGCATCGGTGCTATGACCGACCACGACCAGGGCAAACAGGCCAATACAGGCGGTAACGGCGACATTTCTGACCGGCTTGCTGTCACGGCTGACCCAGGCCATCAGGCTGGAGATCAGGGCGAAGGTGGAGACGTAAAATACGATCTGGATTCCCATTGGATTGGCGTCATAGCCAATGAGGATGTGCAGCAGATTTCCCAGTACGCTCTTTTCTGACAGAATCGCGGAGGTATCCCAGATCCGATTGCCGAGGGCGGGCAGGATGTCGGCCTGCACCAGATAACCGGCCGCCTGCGCCGCCAGGCCGGCGGCCAGCAACAGGATCATGATCCCGGTTACTTTAAACAGGTAATGGGTCGGGATGCGCAGCAGACCAAAGTAGAGCAGACCGCCGGTGCCGATACCGAGGCCAAGACCCAGCAGACCGCCGAGTGTCATGCTGGCAACCTGGGTACCGGCCGCTAGCATGCTGTACATGAACAGTACCACCTCGGCCCCTTCACGCAGCACGGCCAGGCCGACGATGGAGGCAATCACCAGCATGGATTTTTCCCCCAGACTGATCGCCTGACCCGCCGATTTAATTTGTTGGACCAGCTCGCGGGCGTGCTTTTTCATCCACACGTTGTGCCAGCTCAGCATGGTGACGGCCACCAGCAGGACCAGGGCATTAAACAGTTCCTGGCCGAGGCCATCGGCCAACATACTGATCTGTTCGGCGAGCAGGGCGACCAGTCCGGACAGGCCAAGGCCGATGACCAGTCCACCGATGATCCAGCGGTGACGCGAGGCAATGCCCCGGGTCGCGGCCAGCACGACAGTA
>JAHEDB010000532.1 GCA_024641465.1 Chromatiales bacterium
ACCCTGCGCTTTATCCGCCTCTGGCAAACCAATATCGTGGTCTCACAGGCGGGTGGGCAACAACCCTTGTGGGTGGGCAGTACAGGCAAGGTGTATCGAGAGGCATTATTGGGGCTGACCATGCTACGCACTTCCGCTGATTACCGCTCGATGTCCCAACAGCTCATGACGGACTTGCTGCAAACCTATCCGCAATTACCGCTCAGGATAGAACCGGTCACCATTGGTGAGCGCAACATTCAGGTGTTGCTATTGCACAGCCGGTAAGTGCTTTTACTTCTGGATATATTTTTTTTCCTGCAGGCTGACGCTGAGTTCGGCCAGGCGTTCGAGGGGGTCTTCCACTTGCAGGAACCACTGTTTTTCACTCAACTGCAAGGGCAGCAATTCCACCAGTCGGCCGCTGACCCAGCCGGCATCGTCATAGTGGGTCTCCATGGTGGTATAGGGTGGTTCCAGCTGGTTGATGATCTGCTGTAGCAGGTCAGTCATATGCTGATACTCACTGTGTACCGGCATCGGGGGGGCATCGGCCAGCAGTTCGACCTCGGCCACCAGCAACTGGCTGGGTTCGACGGTCTGCGAGACGACCCTGAAGCGTTGTTCACCCTTGAGGGTGATCCCCAGCAATCCGTCCGGGCGTTTGTTCCAGTAGCAGATCGAGGTCATGGTACCAATGTCATGGGGCCGGGCGGCATTACCCACCTCCGAACCTTCCTTGATCAAAACCACACCGATGCCGGTCTCGTTACGCAGGCAGTTACTCACCATGTCCAGATAACGGGGTTCAAACAAACGCAATGGCAGGACACCACCGGGAAATAACACCGTGTTGAGTGGAAAGAGTGGAATGGTGATAGTCATATAAATTTTGGTTGGGTCGGTCTTTAACTACCCCTGATAGGATTAGTTTTAGCGGTAATAACCCGGCATTGCAAATTCTACGGAGACAAATCCCCCCACCGCGGCAACAAGGTGTGCTCGATATGTAACTGGTCAAGGATGCGGGCAACGATAAAATCGATCAATCCTTCGATATCTTGCGGCTTGTGATAGAAACCGGGATTGGCCGGTAGCATGGTCACGCCGAGCCGAGCCAGCTTGAGCATGTTTTCCAGGTGGATGGCCGACAGGGGGGTCTCCCGCGGCACCATGATCAACTGCCGACCCTCCTTGATCATCACATCGGCGGCGCGTTCGATGAGGTTATCGCTGGTCCCCTGGGCAATCGCCGCCAGGCTGCCCGTGGTACAGGGACAGATCACCATGGCGCGAGCCCGGTGCGAACCGCTCGCCACCGGACTCATCCAGTCTTCACGGGAATAGACCGTCAGCCTGTCCGGCGAGGTGTTGAAGCGTTTACTCAACCAGGCGGCCATCTCCGCTGGGCGAGAAGGCATATCCAGATCGGTCTCCGTCGCCAGCACCAGTTGCGCCGCCTTGGAGACCAGAAACCAGACCCGCACCTCGGCCTTGAGCAGGCATTCCAGCAGGCGCAGGCCGTACATGGAGCCGGAGGCGCCGGTCATGGCAAGAATGATGGTTTGTTGTTGTCCGATTTGCGACATGCGGGGATCAGCCTTGCTCCGCCAGGGCTTTGAGCAGGCGCGAATGAATGCCTTCAAAACCACCGTTGCTCATGATCAGGATGTGATCCCCGCTTTTGCCCTCGGCCACCAGCACCTCGATCAACTGTTGAATGTCTTCATAGACCCAGCCGCTGTCCGGCCGTCGGCTGACGGCCTGGTCGACCTGCCAGTCCACCCCTTTGGGTTTATAGATGTAGACCTGATCGGCACCGTCCAGCGAAGGACCAAGGGTATCGACATGCACCCCCATGCGCATGGTGTTGGAACGGGGCTCGAGCACCGCCAGGATGCGCGCCTTGCCCACCTGTTTACGCAGACCATCGAGGGTCAGCTTGATGGCCGTCGGATGGTGGGCAAAATCATCATACACGGTGATATCTCGAACCTTGCCGCGTTGTTCCATCCGCCGCTTGATGCTGGTAAAGCGACTCAGGCTGTCGATGGCGTTGGCCGGCGTGATGCCGACGTGGCGCGCCGCGGCAATCGCGGCCAGGGCATTGAGTTTATTGTGCTGACCGATCAACGACCAGTCGACCTCACCCTGCGGCTTACCATTGAACAAGACCCAGTTCCATCACCTGGTGCGGACC
>JAHEDB010000533.1 GCA_024641465.1 Chromatiales bacterium
AACTAGCATGAGTCCTGGCTGAAATAAAGGGTCGTTTGGCTCGATAGTGAATAAATTACGATAGTGAATGAGTATTGATGCGATGGCTGAGAGTTTGACAAAACAACAACACGGATTCGATTACGACCTGGGTTACCTGCAGGGCATGGTACACGAGATCCTCAAACAGGCCGCCGAGCTGGGCGCCTCCGCCGCCGAGGCGGCCGTGAGTAGTCAGAATGGTTATTCCGTGACAGTCAGGAAGGGTGAGGTCGAGACCATTGAATACAATCGCGACAAGGGCCTGGGACTGACGGTCTATTTCGGGCAGTGCAAGGGTTCTGCCAGTACGACTGATTTCAAACCGGCCGCGGTGCGGCAGACGGTACAGGCAGCCTGTGATATCGCCCGCTACACCACGGCCGATGAATACGCCGGTCTGGCCGATGCCGCGCTGTTGGCCAAAGACATTCCGCAGCTCGACCTCTATCAACCCTGGCCGCTTGAGCCTGAACAGGCGATAGCACTCGCTCAACGCTGCGAGGCGGCGGGCTTTGCCGTCGATAAACGGATCAATAATTCAGAAGGCGCCTATGTCGGCACCCATAGCGGCCAGCGGGTATATGGTAATAGTCTGGGCTTTGTCGGCGGTTACGCCAGTTCCAGCCATAGCCTGGGGTGTACCCTGATCGCCGCCGAGCACGATGAGATGCAACGCGATCACTGGTACAGCCAGTCACGTAATCCGCAAACCCTGGAGGATGTGGAGAGTATCGGCCGCAAGGCCGGGCAACGGACCGTGCAACGCCTCAATGCCAGAAAGCTGTCGACCTGCAAGGTGCCGGTCGTGTTCAGCGCCGATGTGGCGCGGGGCCTGATGGGGCATTTTGTGCGCGCCGTGAGTGGCGGGGCGCTGTATCGCCAGTCCTCCTTCCTGCTCGATTCCCTCGGTCAGCAAATTTTTCCCGATTTTGTCCAGATGGATGAACGACCGCATATCCCCCAGGGACTGGGCAGCGCCCCGTTTGATAATGACGGGGTGGCGACCCGGCCCCGGAAGCTGATTGAAAAGGGGCTATTGCAAGGCTATGTGCTCGACAGTTATGCCGCCCGGCACCTCGGCATGCAGACTACCGGCAATGCCGGTGGGGTGCACAACCTGCATATCAACTCTACCGGCCAATCGCTGGCGGATCTGCTCAAGGACATGGGGCGTGGTCTGTTGATCACCGAGGTGATGGGGCAGGGGGTGAATATCGTGACCGGCGATTATTCGCGTGGCGCCAGTGGGTTTTGGGTCGAACATGGTGAGATCCAATATGCGGTGGAGGAATTCACCCTGGCGGGCAAGTTGCGCGATATGTTCCAGGGTTTGCAGGCGGTGGGAAATGATGTCGATCGGCGGGGTAATCTGCTCACCGGTTCATGGTTGATCGATAACATGACCGTGGCGGGTAATTAATCCCCGCTTAGAGGGTCGTCAGCCGGTAATAGGTCAGCAGATCCTTGACCTGTTCCGCCTCCTGTTCCTCGACACGCACCAGGGCGACGGAGTCCTGGCTGCCCTTGATTTTACGGCGCTGATATTTGGCGGCAAAGCCGCGCGCCACCAGCACACTGCCGAGCAGGCGGGCGACCACCGGAATATCCGAGTGGTACAGGTTTATCCACTTTTTGCGTTTTTGCGCTGCCATAATCCCAATCAGTCTACCCGATCTATCATCCTGCTGCAGGTAACCCTATTATCCCCTATCGGCTAGTGGGTGAAAGTATTTAGTGGCCCGCCCTAGATCAGGAAGATCGAGGCCAGACCGAGAAAGGCGAAAAAGCCTATAACATCGGTAATAGTAGTCAATACCACGGAACCGGCCAGGGCCGGGTCGGCGCCGATGCGACGTAAAAATAACGGGATCGTTGCGCCGGCGGTGGCAGCGGCGATGAGATTGATGATGATCGCCGCACCGATGATCAGGCTCAACTTGAGATTATCAAACCACAGCCCGGCCACGCCGGCGATGACGATGGCCCAGATCAGGCCGTTCCAGACGCCGACCCAGAACTCCTTCAATAATAACCGTCGCGCATTGCTCGGACTGACCAGACCGATGGCCATGCCGCGGATCACCAGGGTCAGCGTCTGGCTACCGGCGATACCCCCCATGCTGGCGACCACCGGCATGAGGATGGCGAGGGCAACG
>JAHEDB010000534.1 GCA_024641465.1 Chromatiales bacterium
GCAACAGACCTAAAAAGGTGTAACCGGCAAAGACGTGCACATACAGAAAGCGGTTGTCGTCATAGGTAATCCAGGCCAGCACGTAACTGGCCAGCAGTAACCAGTGGAACACCCGGGTCGGCAGATCCCAGATGACGACCTTGCTTGTCCCGCTATCAGGCATAGGCCTTAACCCTGGGAATATACATTACCAAATTGAGTATCCTCATACTGCTTCGATTCTCCTGCTAACGCTCTGTACGACAGGATCCGTTGCCGATTGTCTGATTTATTTTCCACTAAACCCAGGTAAACCTGCCCATTGGAATTTGCATCTCTATGATTTGGGGCGTGATATTCAGTCCCGGGTAAGTGCGGTTAGTATTGTGACTTTTCACAATCCACAAGGGCAATGATCGCGATCACCCAGGGGTGGATTTGCCGGCAGCCTGTCTGGCATGAAACGCCGGAATGAGACACTCAGACGCTGGATAGAGTTCCGGCCATATCCGTGTTTATATTATTCTGCCCAGCGGTAAATCGATGCAGAGTTTTACCTTGCCGACAAAGTCACAGGAGGCCACAAAATCGCGGGCAGAGTATCGGTTAGTGATGGAATGCAAGTGTAATGAAAAGGGGTATGCAGATAGTCCTGGGTGGAATAATCAGGCCGGAAGTTTTATAACTGACGGTGGTGTGAATTTATCGGGTGTTAGATTCTGAGCAGTTCCTTGAGTTCCTGTCGCTGATTCATGGCATCTTTATAACCCAGGTCGATCAGTGCGCGGGTATAGCCTTTTTCAAACAATAGATAACTACCCAAACTGGATTTATTTTTACTGCCGGCGCCGATGCCGCGCAACAGGAAACGAATGGTCCTGGGTAGCTGGTGCATGTAGTGGCGGGCGATCTCGCCCATGTCTTCACTGGGGGCAATCACCATGACCTCCACCTTGCGCAGTTCGATGCCGTGTTCCTCGCGAGTTGAGTCGGGAATCAGGTCGACGGTGCGGTTGATGCGTTGCAGGCGTTCCAGGTCGGCCTCCAGACTGTCGAGAAAAATACTGTCCAGGGCATGACCGGCGATCTGGCCCAGGGTCGGATAGGGCGGGTTTTTCTCCCGCTCGACCTGCACGTTGCTTTCCTGGCGGTTACCGATCACCAGCACCCGATTTGCGCCCAGGTGCAGGGCCGGGCTGATGGGGGCGATCTGGCGCATCGAGCCGTCACCAAAAAACTCGCGATGGACCTTGACCGCCTCGAACAAAAAAGGGATGGCCGAGGAGGCCATCAGATGGTCGACGGTAATCGGTGAAGGGCAACCCAGCCGACGCGACCGCGACCAGGCCTCGATGCTGGGGTGGCCGTGGTAGAAGCTGACCGACTGGTGGGAGCTATAGCCCGATACAGTAACACTCACCGCATGGATATGGCCGTTGTCGACGGCCTTCTGGATGTTTTCGGTCTTGATGTATTTGCCGAGCAGGGCGCACAGCGGGCTTCGATCCAGCAGATAGCTGGGATTATTTTCCCCCAGCCCGCCGACCATCATGCTGGACAACCAGCGGGCGGCGATGCGGCCGACACCCATCACGTCGGTTCGAAATACGTGATCGGCGCGAAAGTTGGCCCAGATCATCAGGATGCGACGCACCGCATCGCGATAGTCGGCCGAATAACAGGCCAGCGAGGCGGCGTTGATCGCCCCGGCCGAGGTACCGCAGACGATCTGAAAGGGATTGACCGCGTTGTGCGGCAGGATATCGGCGACGGCCTTGAGCACCCCGACCTGATAGGCGGCTCGGGCGCCGCCACCGGTGAGGATGATTCCCAGTTTTGAGTCTTTTGGTATGGTCATCGGTCCTTAATGTGTTGTGCCTCAAAAGTATAGTCCAGTCAGGTATGATGACGGTATTTATCCGGTGACATAATGGCATGTAATAAATAGAGCCATTTACCGTTTGCGTATACAAGGCGTATCGGTACGTGGCATCGGTGGGTTGAGGGATATCTCGTTTAAAGCAGGTTTGTCGATGATTGTGATTGGTTTGAAACTCTTACCCATCGTGCTGATGTTCGTGCTCGGTTTTGTCGGCCGCCAACGCGGTTATCTCGAAACCCGCCATGCCCGCCTGTTTCTGAAACTGGTGGCCAATCTTGGCTTGCCCTGCCTGATCATCGCGGCCTTCAGTCGTATC
>JAHEDB010000535.1 GCA_024641465.1 Chromatiales bacterium
GGCAAGGATTTTGCCGGGCAGATCGGCGAGCAGCGGGGCAAGGTCGATGCCAAGTTCGCTGTTTTGCAGGACTATCTAAAATCTGTTGACCTGAAGAGTCTCGATCCACGTTTTGTTAACGCCCTGAATAAGGGGATCAGCACCTTCGGTCAGATCGGCGAGATGCGCCAGCGCATCTCCGCCCTGAATATCCCGAGTGGTGACGCCATTGGGTATTACACCAGGATGAACGGCATCTTCCTCGGCGCGGTTGGTGAGATGTTTGGTGAGGCGGTGACCGCCGAGGGCTCCGCCCTGGTGACCGCCTACGCCAGTTTCCTGCAGGCCAAAGAACGCGCCGGTATCGAGCGGGCGGTGATGGCGGCGGTATTCGCCAGGGATAAATTCACCGACGGGCAATTCAAAAAATTTATTGAGGTGGTGGAAGACCAGGTGGTCTATACACAACTATTCACGCACCTGGGAACGGAGCAACTGGTCGATTATTATAATAAGACCATGAGTGATTCGGTGGTGGCCGAGACCGAGCAGATGCGCAAGGTGGCCTTCGATAAATCCGACATTGGTGGATTTGGTGTTACCTCGCAGGACTGGTTTAACAAACAGACCGCAAAAATCAATCTGCTGAAAAAGGTTGAAGATTATTTATCAGAGCAGGTCGTACACTATGCCGAGGATAAGGCCGGTTCCGCCGCCTGGAAGCTATCTGCCTATATGATTGCATCCCTGCTGGTCATGGGTCTGGTCATCGCGGGTTACCTGCTGATCGGCAAGGGCATTCGTGGCCCCCTGCAGGAGATGGCCAATGTGGCACAACAGTTGGCGGATGGTGACCTGAATATCGATAAGAAACCGCTCCATAATGATGAAACCGGTCAGGCGCTTGGCGCGATGTATCGCATGGTGGACAAGCTGGCCGACATCATTACCGGCATCATCACCTCGGCGGACAATATGGCCAATGCCTCGGAGCAGGTCAGTTCATCGGCCCAGAATCTCAGTCAGTCGTCCAGTGAGCAGGCGGCCAGCGTGGAAGAGACCGCCGCTTCACTGCAACAGATGAATGCCAGCATTAGTCAGAACTCGGAAAATGCCCGCGCCACCGCCGGCATCGCCACTGAGGTCGCCAAGCAGGCCAAAGAGGGTGGCCTGGCCGTGGAGCAGACCGTGGTCGCCATGCGCGATATCGCCGCGCAGATCACCCTCATCGAAGACATCGCCTACAAGACCAATCTGCTGGCGCTGAATGCGGCGATCGAGGCGGCCCGTGCCGGTGATCACGGCAAGGGTTTTGCGGTGGTGGCCGATGAGGTGCGAAAACTGGCGGAACGCAGTCAGGTCTCGGCCGCCGAGATCTCCGAGATGTCGGCCAAAAACGTCAAGATCGCCGAACAGGCCGGGGCGCTTATCAATGCAGTAGTACCGAAGATTCAACAAAACGCCGATCTGGTGGAAGAGATCAACGCTGCATCCAATGAACAGGCCAGTAATGTAGAGCAGGTCAATAAGGCCATGGACCAGGTCGATCAGTCCGCTCAACAAAGCGCGGCCTCTTCTGAAGAGCTGGCCAGCACCGCGGAAGAGATGTCGGCCCAGACACAAGAGCTCAAGGAGGCGGTCGGTTTTTTCAAATTGGCGCGATAGCCGCGCTTTAAGGTGAATAAAGAAAGCCCGCGATGCGGGCTTTTTTTATATTTTGTTGTGTGAGCTGTCGCAGAAGGGTGGTTTTTTGGTGCGTTTGCAACCACACAGCCAGACGGTCTTTTTTTCGCTGACGGTAAATTTTACCGGTTCAAAGCCGGTGCCTTTATGAGAACCGTCACATAGGGGTTGTTTTTTGGATTTACCGCAGGCACACCACCTGTAATCACCGGCTTCAAGTTCGATCCCATAGGGCGTGGTTTGTGGACAATCGGGCTGGGACATAGTGTAAAGACCTCGAATATTTTCTGTTATTGGATCAGCGTTGTTGTATGAAGTTTATAGCATAGTATAGAAATGGCGATAACGGGTTATACTCCAATCAAAGTCATAAATTGAATGAGGTGCAGGTGAACGGCCTTTCCATCAGGCAGTTGCAATGCCATCACATCGGGCCGGTTGATCTCGATGTGGCCGCCGGTGAGTGTGTTACCTTTGCCGGACCCTCCGGTGCGGGTAAATCACTTTTATT
>JAHEDB010000088.1 GCA_024641465.1 Chromatiales bacterium
GACATGCGCCCTGACACGGGCTCTGACCTCTTCGGGTTGTACCGGTTTAGTGATGTAATCCACCCCACCGGAGGTAAAGGCCTTGATCCGGTCTTCGATATGCTGCAATGCGCTGACAAAAATAATCGGAATGTTCCGGGTACGCTCATTCTGTTTTAATTTTGAACACACCTCATAGCCATCGATACCTGGCATCATGATATCCAGCAGGATCAGATCCGGCACATCTTTTTGCTCGATGATCTGCAGGGCATTTTCGCCATTGATAGCGGCCTTGACCTTGTAATCCATACGCAGAATATTGCTCAACACATCAATATTCTCCGGCTGGTCATCGACGACCAGGATAGTAGCTTTAATCTGTTCCGTGTTCATATCCATTCCTGTTATGTCCTTGCAGCTTTCATTGGACAACGTACCGGCAGATACTATGCCGCGCGCAATTTTTCCGTCAGTCTATTCAAACAATCCAAGGCAACCTTGAATTCATAGCGATTGACATGTTTGGCAATCTTACCGATATCATCTGCATAGAAACTGTTTTCCAGACCTATGCTAATCTTATCAATCCTGTCAGTGGCATCGGTATCATCGTCAGCCAACAAAACGGCCAGCGCATCAAGCTCAGATAAGAGTTTGGTGCGGTCCAGCGGGTGATTTACCGGTTCACTAGCAGTCTTATCTGACAAATCCGCCTTACCAAGGGACTGAATAACCGGCATTAGCTCCTGCTCAAGCTTTTTGTATAACTCTTTAATTTGCTTTTTGCCGGCCTTTTTCTTAATCGCATCCTGCAGCTCCTTGGCCGCCTGCTGTATTCCGTTGGCGCCAATATTACCGGCGGTGCCCTTGAGGGTATGGGCGAGCCGCTCCGCCGTTTCATGATCGCCCATGGCCATGGCCGCTGTGAAATGCTCGATAAATTCGACTTCATCGATAAACTTCTTGAGCAGTTTTTTGTATAGCGACAGCTTACCATTGCAGGTTTCCAGCCCTGCCCGCGTATCGATGCCAGGGATTGACAGGTGCATGACGATTTCCTTTTGTTTAACATCCGTTGCAGGCAGTAACTGATGACTTGCGGCAGGCCGAATCCACTTCGCCATCGTTTCCAGCATCACTTCCACCTTGATGGGTTTGACAATCACGTCATTCATACCCGTGGCGAGAATATCTTCCCGATCTGATGCAAGGGCGTCGGCGGTGAGGGCGATGATCGGTAATGATTGGTATTGTGCGTTGCGCCGAATAATGCGTGTCGCCTCCAGACCATCCATGACCGGCATGTGCACATCCATGAGGATGCCATCGAACTGCTCCTGTTCCAGACATTCGAGCGCCTGTTGGCCGTTGGCGGCGCTGCCCGTGCGGATCCCCACATCGTGTAACAACTCCAGCGCCAGTTCCATATTCAGTTCATTGTCCTCAACGACCAATACACGGGCGCCTGCCAGACGTGTGGCCGGCTTGACACGCACGGCACCCTGGCCGGATATCGCCAGTTGTTTTTGCTCTTCATGTCTGAAGGCGCTAAGGATGGCATCCAGTAAAGAGGAAGGGCTGATCGGTTTTACCAGCGTGTTGCTTATCGCCAGGCCCTGAATCTCGGTTGCCAGGTCTTCGGCGTTATAGGCCGTGACCATCATCACCACTGGCGGGGCCGGAGATTTTGTCTGGCCCAGGATCACCCTGGCGCCATCCACGCCGCTCTGGCCCGGCATTTTCCAGTCCATCAAGACCAGACGGTAGGGATTACCACGCTGCTCCGCGGTTTCTACCGCGCTGATCGCCTCATTGCAGGTCGCCGCCGTATCCACCTTAAATCCAAACCCCTCAAGGGTTTCACCGAGGATCGTTCGTGCGCTTTCGCTGTCATCCACCACCAGTACGCGCAGGTCAGCCATGTCGCCGGGTAGTGCGTGATCGACCCTGGTAATCTGCTGACCACGACCAAAGGTAATATTAAAATGGAAACTACTGCCAACGCCGGGCTCGCTTTCAAAACTGATATCCCCTCCCATCAGGTTGACCATACGCTTGACGATCACCAGGCCCAGGCCAGTCCCACCGTACTTGCGTGTAATGGATGCATCGGCCTGTGAGAATGATTTAAACATGCGTTGTTGTTTATCAGGTTCGATACCGATACCGGTATCACGCACGGTAAATCTCAGCTCGACCTGCTGGTCTTTTTCCGCCACCAGTTCGACACTCAGCACCACTTCACCGTGTTCGGTGAATTTCACCGCATTACTCGTCAGATTCACCAGCACTTGCAATAAACGCGTCGGGTCGCCCAGCAGGCGTTGCGGTATTGTCTTGCCGATGGAAAACAGAAATTCCAGGCCTTTTTCCTGCGCCTTTAACACCACCAGGTGCGTCAGTTTGTCGAGCACCTCGTCAAGCTGGAAATCAATAGTCTCCAGGCTTAGCTGACCGGCCTCAATCTTGGAAAAATCGAGGATGTCATTGATGATATGCAGCAATGATTCGGCTGAACTAACGACCTTGTTCAGATAGCTCTGTTGCTTTGGCTTAAGCTCCGTATTCAACACCAGGTTCGACATGCCGATGATTGCATTCATCGGAGTGCGGATTTCATGACTCATCACCGCCAGAAATTCTGACTTGGTGCGATTGGCCATTTCTGCCGCTTCAATGGCCTCCAGCAGGTTCTGTTCCGTGAACTTGCTCTCAGTTACATCAAAATGCAGACCGTGCACAGCGGTGGCCTGGCCCGTCTCATCACGCTCAACATAACCGGTTACATGGATATAGGTAATTTCTCTATCCAGCCTTCGAATACGATAATCCAGCATAAATGAGCTGGTAGTAGAGTTTTGCAAGGCTTGCGTAAATGATTTACTGGCATTATCTAAATCATCTTCATGCACACGTTTTGCCCAGTCTTCGAACTGTCCGCCGAAATCACGACCCGTTATGCCATATATCGCGAAGGAGCGTTCATCCCAGAACAACGCGCCGGTTTGTACATCAAAATGGAAATACCCGGCGCCGGCGGCTGACAAGGCCAGGCGTAACACCCGTTCATTCGTGGCAATATCCTGCATGGCCTGGTCAATGGCGTGCTGTGCCTTTTTCTGTTCGGTAATATCATGCACGATACCGATCATATATAAGGGACTACCACTCACATCCCGTTCAATCTCACCCTGCTCCCGGACGTATCTGATCTCCCCATCAGGCAAAACAACACGATGTTCGATATCGTAGGGGATATCAGGATCCGTCACACTCGCATTGACGGCCCTGGTTACCGCATCGCGGTCGTCACGATGGATGGTTTCGACGAAGGCCTGATAGGTCGCTTCGAATTGTTGTGGACTCAAGCCGAAAATGCGATAGATTTCATCTGACCAGGCCAGGGCGCCAGAGACGATATCCCAGTTCCAGCTCCCCAGATGGGCGATATGCTGCGCGCGGTTGAGAACAGTCTGTGAGCGATGTAGTTCGGCGGTGCGTTGATTAACCCGATTCTCCAACTCACTATTCAGGTTACGCAGCTGTTCCTCAGCCTTCAAACGCTCAGTCATATCACTAAACGTCACCACGGCGCCAATAATCTCACCGTTGTTGTAAATCGGTTTACTGGTATAGTCGGCCGGAAAACTACTGCCGTCCTTGCGCCATAACACCTCATCGCTGACATGGTGGGTCGCGCCATCCATAAAGGCGGCGTACATGGGACACTGCTCCCTGTGATACGGGCTGCCATCGGCATGGCTATGATGAATCAGGGAATGCATTGGTTCGCCAATCAGATCTTCCGGCTCATAGCCGAGCATGCTTGCCGCCGCACGGTTAACGAAGACCGTTTCGCCCTTAATGTTCAGGCCATAGATCCCCTCCCCTGCGGATTCGAGGATTTGTCGGTTCAGCGCCTCGCTTTCCATCAGTGCGCTGGTGCGCTCCTCGACCAACGAGGCCAGATCTTCCTGATAACGCTGTAGCTTTTGTTCGGTCTCTTTCTCTTGCGTCAGGTCACGGACAATGGCCACAAAGATATTTTTATCACCGAGCGTGATCTTGCTCAACCCGATACTGGCTGGAAAAGTACTGCCATCCTTACGCAAGCCTTCAAGATTCGTCCTTGCCCCAACCAGCCTGGTGTGTCCTGTTCGCTGGTGATTACTTATATACGATGCGTGTTGCTCTTTATGCGATTCAGGCACAATGATGTCAACATTCCGACCCAGAGCTTCATCTCTCGAATACTGAAACAGCTGCTCCGCCGCCAGGTTAAAGGTCTGAATAATACCTGTATCATCGATGGTAATAATCCCGTCGGCGGCATTCTCCAGCACTACCCGCAAATAGGCCTCGGATTCCTCGACCTCGGCCTGGTTTTTTTTGCGCAACATCCGAATGAAATAGACAAAACCAATAATGGATAGTACGGCAAGGGCGAGCATGGTCAGAACAATGGCCTGGGTTTTACGGTAGGGCTCCAGCGCCTCATATTCGGCGATCTCGGTAGCCATGCCGATTCCCAGTTGATCGTCCCACAGCCAGGCACTCAGCACCGGTACGCCGCGGTAGTTGCGATAACCGCCCATACTATCGCCGGACTGACCGGATATTGCGCTCCGTGCCATCAGTCCAAGGTGTGATTGTGTCGATGTCTCGTCATGTACACTTCCCTTGACTGACTCGAGCGTAAGGTCGCGCAACTCAATATTATGAATACTGCTTTGCCCGTCTTTTAAATAACCGGCTTTCATCAATTGATTATGGAAGCGACTCTCGGTCACTAATCTGGCGTGTTTATCGAACACAATGGTCTCGCCCGTTTCACCAAGCCTGCCACTCCAGGCAATACTGTTAATCGTCTGGTTTGGGTTCATGCGCACGGCCAGTGCGGCGAAGACTATTTGACGACTGTCCCGTATCGGAACCATATAAAACATCGATACGTGCGAATCATCAACGCTGCGATGATCCTCATCCTCATAGTGCTCATCGTGTATGGGGGGGACAAATTGCGGTATCCCGGCAAATACTCTGGCC
Organism: Chromatiales bacterium; assembly: GCA_024641465.1. Taxonomy (GTDB): domain Bacteria; phylum Pseudomonadota; class Gammaproteobacteria; order UBA6429; family Thiohalophilaceae; genus JAHEDB01. The sequence goes on from JAHEDB010000088.1 coordinate 5,029, forward strand.
AGGGTGACCGGGTAATGTGTTGCAATTATGTGTTTTTTACCAATCTGCTTATGATCCATCGATGTGAGACTGGTGTAATCCGGCGCAATGACATCAACCCCCATGCCACCAAGATGGGTCATATATTTTTTGAAATATTGTTTCAGCAACTCTTGCGCAGGGTGGTTTTTCTTCTTTACCACATCTGGTCCGGCAAGCTCCAGAGACTTGACATTTCGGACCACTTCATCGGTGATAACCTCGCCGGCATCAAAGTAAAGATTATCCAGCCATATACGGCTGATGGTGTCGTGTGAGGTATTTAGAATGGTTTTCAGGCTGTCTATCGTGTGTCGCCGCACCTCATGCTCAACCCTGCCGAGTCCGGACTTAATTACTGCAATAAGAAACAACAACAGCAAAGGACCAATCACATAGGGCCAGCGATTTGATTTTGTCTGCGTTACTTTACCATGCACCATAAAACACCGTATCCCTACCTCAGTTTTTCACGCCGATAGCGACATTGAACTGCTGATATATATTCTTGAGGTTATATTCAATATCAACCCCTTTATAAAATGCCTTATTTGATCGCTCCAGACAGGTTTTTGTTATTTGCTGAATATCTTCTCCCTGGTCTTCCGTCAGACCCATCACCAAAATGGCTTCACGCACCTGTTCATTCATATCCTCTATCGCGCTGATATTGTCTTTTTGCATATCCGAAAACAGGGTCTCGATATTCTTGATTGATTCCTTCATCGATACGATCATTGAATATTTTTGCTCTATAATCATTTCATTGTTTAGCTGATGAATTTTTGCCTCCAGCCCATTACCCAACATGGCCAGGATGTCTTTAATCCGACCATACTTTGTCTCATCCCCCAACGGCATATTCTTGACCAACAGGGAAAAGGTACTGTAATTGACGATGGTCCTGGCCCCAAAGTCGAAGAATCTGCCCTTATCTCTGGCCAGTTCCAGCACATTGACCTCAAGCGGCGAAACAATACCGCTATCACTCATATTCATCACCTGGCCAGGCGCATAAATTTTCAAGATCGACACCAGGTTAAATCCAGCAACAAGGTCAAAATAGCGTTTGGCGATTTCGGCATAATCAGCGGCATCCAGCACATTCTTATTAAATTCGATCACCTGTCCCAATTCACTGGAAAAGGTCATCGCCTGCATGGCCATATTTCTCGACTCAGCAGCCTGCTCATTGAGCAAGGACTGCTTCTGTTTTATTTCCAGCAGGACACTAATTTTTTTACACAGCTCATTTTCAACTACCGGTTTAGTGATGTAATCGTCCGCTCCGGCGGCATAACCCTGCATCTTTTCTTCGAGGCTGGTAAGTGCCGAAACAAATATTACCGGCATATTTCTGGTAATTTCGTTACCCTTTATCCACTGACAAAGTTCGTAACCATCCATACCAGGCATCCTGACATCGGACAGCACCACACCGATATTCTCGTGGAAGTTTTCCAACATCTGGATTGCACGCTCACCATTCTCTGCGACCAGGGTCGAATAATCATTTTTTTCCAGAATTGCACTGTGTAAGTCGATCAATACCGGGTCATCATCGACCAGCAGGATTTTTAATTTTGACTGAGGCATGGCGTTTTTCTCCCGGCCCGTTATCAGGCAATTTTCCTGTCTTTGGACAACCCGGCAAAACAGCTGATCACTGCCTGGTATTCCACTTTAGTCTTTGCCACAAAGGCCTCCAGTTCGTCACTGGCGCCGTTATTAACCAGCTGCTCAAGCTGAGCTGCAAGTTCGGAAAGATGCACAGCCGCAACCGTCAGGCTGCTACCCTTAAGCGTGTGTGCCCTCATAGACAAGGTAGCGTTATCTTTCGCCTTCACTGACGATTCAATATCATCGATCAACAAACCGGCGTTTTTAATAAACTTGTCGACAATCACATACATGCGATCACCGAGTGAACCGACTAATCCGTTATAGGTACTAACATCAACATGCACCGATAATTCCTCTACCAGCTCATTCTCGGTGTCTTTTTGGCGAGCGCTTACCACACCTTTGACCATTTTTTTTGGCACCCAGGTTCTGAGTAAAGATTCGATGCTGGACAACTTGACTGGTTTGGCAATGTGACTGTCCATACCGGCGGTCGTGCATAAATCCCTGTCTTGCTGCATGGCATTGGCAGTCAGTGCGATAATCGGTGTCCGATTAATTCCCGCCATTTGTTCATATTCTCTTATCTGTTTTGTAGCCTCATAACCATCCATGATCGGCATCTGGCAGTCCATGAGGATAAGATCAAACTCATTGAACTTACATGCCTCGACTGCCTCCAGACCATTACACGCCAGTTGCGGCTCAATGCCCAACAATCCGAGCATTTCTACCGCCATTTCCTGATTTACGATGTTATCTTCCACCAGCAATATACTTGTGCCGGGGAAACTGATGGTTTCTGTTTCTGATGAATGCTGATTCTTTGTAGACTCGGATTCATCTCTGAACAACATACCCAGGTGGTACAGGAATTGTCTTTGGCGTACCGGCTTGCTTAAACACAAGGCAATACCTGCCTCAACAGGCAAGTTCTCGATCATGCCAAATGAACTGACCAGGGTCAGTGGGATCGTCTCCGTCAGGGGGTTGGCCTTGAGCAGTTTTGCCGTGTCAATACCGTCCATGCCGGGCATTTGCATATCAAGAATAATTGCATCTATCTTGGTACCGGCCCGTGACATGCCGGCGGCCAATTCGACCAGTTCACGTCCGGAACTCGTCGAGTGCACCTTGACACCCACGGCCTCAAGATAACTCGACATTATCACCAGGTTTGTATGATTATCATCGAC
>JAHEDB010000536.1 GCA_024641465.1 Chromatiales bacterium
GATTTCATATGTCGTGTTGTGTAGATGCTAGCGCATGGAACCGTATTAGAGGCGCCCATATGTAAAAAATTCATCCAATTATGACTGCATCAGCTCGGCAATGCCGTCACAGCCTGCCTGGAGTCGCTGTCCGGCCACAATGGTACTACGGGCCGAGGCCGGTAGATAGACATCGATGGTGTTGCCAAACAGGATATGCCCGAAGCGTTGCCCCTGTCCGACCCGCATCCCATAGCCCAGTTGGTAGCGCAGGCGTCGCAACCAGCGACCGGGGCGCAATACCAGTACGGTATCATCCTTCTCATCGGTCTGAACCCAGATAGCAAGACAACGGCCATGGCCGTTTTGTTCCTGCCAGATCTGCATCACCCGACCTTCCGTCACGCTACGCAGCGAGAACACGCCGCTTAGCGACATCCGAATCACGATATGCAGGGCCTCTCGTTTCAAAAAGCGATCGTGACCCGACTCAACCGATACCACCCGGCCATCGACCGGGCTGACTATCATCAGCGGTCGCCCGGGGATAATCCGGGTCGGGTCGCGATATAACCAGGCCAGCATCGCCGGCAGCAGGCAGGATACGATAGCGACGGGGCCATAGACGAATAATAGAACACAGGACAGCAGCAGGCTGAACAGAACAACCGGCTGACCCTCTGTGGCAATAATGGAATGACGCGCAACGGCCATAGGAATAAGAAAAAGGCCGGTGCTGGACCGGCCTTGTTACTCTGTTTAGTTTTTGCTTTTATCGACCAGCTTGTTGGCGGTAATCCAGGGCATCATGTCACGCAGCTTGGCACCGACCTGTTCGATCTCGTGTTCGGCATTGAGGCGACGATACGCGGTCATGGACGGATAGTTGCTGGCGCCTTCGAGGATAAACTTCTTGGCATACTCACCGGTCTGGATGTTGTGCAGGGCTTCTTTCATCGCCCAGCGGCTTTCTTCATTAATGACCTTGGGGCCGGTCACATATTCACCGTACTCGGCGTTATTCGAGATGGAGTAGTTCATGTTGGCGATCCCGCCTTCGTACATCAGGTCGACGATCAGCTTCAGTTCGTGCAGACACTCGAAGTAGGCCATCTCGGGGGCATAACCGGCTTCCACCAGGGTTTCAAAACCGGCCTTGACCAGTTCCACGGCGCCACCACACAGTACCGCCTGTTCACCGAACAGATCGGTTTCGGTCTCGTCCTTGAAGGTGGTTTCGATGATGCCGGTGCGGCCGCCACCGATGGCGGAGGCATACGACAGGGCAACATTCCTGGCCTTGCCGCTGGCATCCTGGAACACGGCGATCAGATCCGGGATACCGCCGCCTTTGACAAACTCATTGCGCACGGTGTGGCCCGGGGCCTTGGGGGCGATCATGATCACATCCAGGTCTGAACGCGGCACGACCTGGTTGTAGTGAATGGCGAAGCCGTGGGCGAAGGCCAGGGTCGCGCCCTTTTTCACGTGCGGGGCAATTTCGTTTTTGTATAACTGTGACTGGAACTCATCCGGTGTCAGAACCATGATCAGGTCGGCGCTGCTAACCGCGTCCTTGACGTTCTTCACGCTCAGACCGGCGGCCTTGGCCTTGGCGGCAGAGGGTGAACCATCACGCAGACCAACCGTCACATCGACACCGGAGTCTTTCAGGTTATTGGCGTGGGCATGGCCTTGTGAACCATAGCCGAGGATCGTCACCTTCATGGCCTTGATGATGGAGATGTCGCAGTCTTTGTCGTAATAGATATTCATTAATGGTTTCCTCTAACTCGATTTCGATAAATTAAATGTGTAAACACCGGGCGCCGCGTGAAATACCAGTGGCACCGGAACGAACGGTTTCAATAATGTCTGACTGACGCATCGCCTCGATAAAGGCATCGAGCTTGGTGCCGTCACCGGTCAGTTCGATGGTAAAGGCCGCGTCTTTCACATCGATCACCCGACCACGGAAGATATCGGTCATACGCTTGACCTCTTCGCGCTGCTCGGCGGTATTGGCGACGACCTTGATCAGCATCAGTTCGCGTTCGATATGTTCGCCCTGGGTGATATCCGCCAGCTTCACGACATCAACCAGTTTATTAAGCTGCTTGGTGATCTGCTCGACGATATCTTCCGAGCCGATGGTCACCAGGGTCATGCGCGACAGGGTCGGGTCCTCG
>JAHEDB010000537.1 GCA_024641465.1 Chromatiales bacterium
GTGGAGCGGGTGAAGGGAATCGACCATTTTGCGATTTTGCAAAATGGAACGCACACAGACGAAAATATAATAAGTGGGTGCGTTAACCCTCGATTAGCAGTGACTCGTTCGTTGCGGAAACGGTGGTGGGGGCAGGGAAGGTGGAGCGGGTGAAGGGAATCGACCGTTTGCGCTTTGTGCAAACGGAACACACTCATTTTGAAAATATATAAGGGGTGTGTTCACCCTAATTGGCAGTGAGGTTTTCGTCGCTCTGATGGTAGTGGGCGCAGGGAAGGTGGAGCGGGTGAAGGGAATCGACCGTTTTGCGTTTTGAGCAAAACGGAACGCACTCCATAGAAAAAAATAAATAAGAGTGTGCGTTAACCCTCCGTTTGCAGTGACTAACTCGATGTTCGATAGGTGGTGGGGGCACAGAAGTTGGAGCGGGTGAAGGGAATCGAACCCTCGTGTGCAGCTTGGGAAGCTGCCGTTCTACCATTGAACTACACCCGCTGAATCCTGTTCAGCCATACATGCTATTGATTGCCTGCTCGTATTGATTGATCACCAGGGGCCGTTTGATTTTCAGGGTCGGGGTCAACAGACCATTTTCCACCGTCCACGGCTCCAGCAGGGGCGTGATGCGGCGCACTTTAGCATAACCCGGGAAACCGTGCAGACATTCGCTAACCTTTTTAACCAGTTCACGATTGAGTTGTTCATTGTTGATCTGGTTTTTGTCTTTGGGGTCGAGGTTGTAGGACCTGGCGAGGTCTTCCCAGTGTTCAGGGTTGATAACCAGCAGGGCGCTGAGATAGGGTTTGGCCTCGCCGATCACCAGCGCCTGTTCAAACAGGGGGTTGAGGGTAATGGCCTGTTCCATGTCTCCCGGCGGGATCTTTTCGCCGTTGGACAGCACCAGGATGTCCTTGATGCGGCCGGTGATATGCACATAACCGTCTTTAGTGATCCTGGCCTTATCTCCTGATCGTAGCCAGCCATCCTGGGTCATGGTGCCACGGGTTGCCTCTTCATTTTTCCAGTAACCCAGCATCACACCGGGGCCGTAGACCTCCAGTTCATCATGCTCGCCCAGCCGCACCTGGACGCAGGGCAGCGGCTTACCGACGCTGACCGGGTCATTGTGGCGTTCGATATTGGCCGCGACCACCGGGCTGCACTCGGTCATGCCATAGCCCTGTACCAGGTTGAAACCCATGCCGAGGAACAGGCGGGCGATGGGGAAGGGCATGGCCGCACCGCCGCTCACCGCGAGGCGGATGCGGCCGCCGAGCTTGGCCTGCACCTGGCTGGCCACCAGTTTGTTGAGCACGGGCCAGAGTAATTGTGAGGGGCCGTAGAAGGCGCGTTTCTGCGAGATTAAGAAGCGCTTCCAGCCCACCGCCACGGCCAGATTAAAGATGGCGCGTTTGGCCACCGATTGTTTCTGGAGTTGTTCCTGTAGTTTGTCGTAGATGCGCTCAAAGATACGCGGGACGGAGATGATCACCGTCGGTCTGAGGTTCTGGATGTCCTCGGCCAGCAACTGGACGGAACGCGCGTAGGCGACGGTGCCGCCGCACATCATGGCGGCGTAATAGCCGCAGGTGCGTTCGAGGGTATGCGACAGGGGCAGGAAGGATAAAAACAGGTTGTCGTGATAGATCTCCAGGCTGATATAGGAGGCCTCGGAGATGGACATAAAATTGCCGTGGCTGAGCATCACGCCTTTGGATTTGCCCGTCGTCCCGGAGGTGTAGACGATAGAGGCCAGTTTATTGGGGTCGCCATTACGTTGATGCAGTGGCCGCGGTTCCGCGGGTAACCACTGGCTGGCTGCGACCACCCGCTCATCGGCGTCGGCCAGGGGCGTCTCGCCATCCCAGTCGAGGATGATGAACTTTTTGATATGGGACAGCTCAGCCTTGAGCGGCGCCAGCAACTTCCATTGAGTGGCGTCCTGTAACACCAGGGCCTGGCTGCCGGAATTGTTGAGGATGTAGGCGATATTATCGGGCCGGTCATCGGTATACAGCGGCACATCGACCAGCCCAAGCCCCTGTACGGCCATGTCGACGGCGACCCAGTCCGGGCTGTTCTTGAGCATCATGGCGACCCGTTCACCCTCGGCAAGTTCGAGGGTTTGTAGCGCTGCCTGCCAGCGCGAGACATAGTCGGCCATGTCC
>JAHEDB010000538.1 GCA_024641465.1 Chromatiales bacterium
CACTGACGGTGCCGACCACGGTGATCAACCGGCCGGTGGCATAGTCGGCCGTTTCCAGATAACCCTTCTGTGACAGGATAAAGCGGCCAAGGGGTTTCTGGTCCCGCTCCGGCCAGCCATCTTCGTCAACCGGATAGGCCAGGACCTCCAGGCGACTGGTGTCCTTGAAATTGGTCCCCGACAGGATCGTGCCCCCCCACATGACTGTTTTGCCTTTGAAGTTCTTGATATCGGCCGCGACCTGGGTCGGTAGCAGACTCTTGTCGACTTCGCGGGTATCAAACTTGGGCAAGTCGGCGCAGGCGACGAGCAGTAATAAACTGAAAAATAAACTGACCAGACGTGTATTCATAGGTATTTAGCGGCGATGTCTATAAGGACCGTAATAGGGTGACCAGGGATACCAGGGATCATACCAGTACGGGTTGTCGTAGTAATCATATTTTGGCGGGACATCCCACAGATATAACTGGCTGACGGCTATCACGGGGTAGTTATAGTCGAAGTTATCGATCTTTTTTGGCAGCAGTTTTTCATACTTGCCGTAGACCGTCACTGACCGGCCCGGGGCATAGATCGCCGGGTCCAGGAAGCCGTTCACCAGTGCAATAAATCTTCCATAGCTATGGTCTCCCTCGCGTGGCTCACCCCTGCTATCCAGTGGTTTGGCGAGGATAGTGACCTCGGTCTTGTCCTGCTGGTTTTGGGTGGTGATGATGGTGCCGCCCCAGCGTACGGCCTTGCCCTGATGTTTTTCCGCATCATGTTGCGCACGGGCCAGACTCAGGTCATCGGGAGGGGCGTCCTTAATCAGTGCGGGGACCTGGGAGGCACAGGCCGTCAGCAACAACGCGCCTGACAGTGCGAGGATGCGGTAAGTGAAGCCGGTGGATAGGGTTAGTGAGTTCATGGGCCAGACCTGCGAAGGATATCGACTCTGATATATATGACAAATAAGCATCCTGATTACAATGATCCAGGACACACTATTTTAGACCTCCGGGCTGGAAAATATTTCCCCAGCTACTGATTTTAATTAACTCAGAACCCCTGCCCACACACCGGACAAGCGCTATTTGTCATTTTCCGGTCATAAAAGCTTATCCGCCGTGTAAAACAGCGATGCCATACTTTGCACCATTCGAGTATCTGGAGACAGGCCATGAATGCACCCTTTACCCTGACGAGAGAGAAATACCGCGCCATCTGGATATCGGATGTGCACCTGGGATACAAGGGCTGCAAGGCGGAATACCTGCTGCATTTTTTACAGGTGACCGATTGCGACTACCTGTATCTGGTGGGTGACATCATCGATATCTGGTCCATGCAGCGTAATCTATACTGGCCGCAAACACACAATGATATCGTCAAGGCCATCCTCGACAAGGCCAAATCCGGCACCCGTGTGATCTATATCCCCGGCAATCACGATGAGATGTTTCGTGACTATGATGGCTATGTGTTCGGGAATATTATTTTTCGCAATGAGTATGTGCATACCACCCGCACAGGCGAGCGGTTTTTGATCCTGCACGGTGATGAATTCGACGGGGTGATCCAGTGTGGACGCCTGGCGACATTTTTTGGCAATCATGCCTATGACTTTTTGTTGTATCTTAACCGCCTGTTCAATCAGGCGCGCCGCCGACTGGGGCTGCCGTACTGGTCATTGGCCACCTTCCTCAAAGGTAAGATCAAAAACGCCATGCGGCACGTGGAAAACTTTGAACGTGCGGCGGTGTATGCGGCCAATCGGCGTGGCGCCGGCGGGGTAATTTGCGGACACATCCATCATGCCGAGTTAAAAAAGGTCAATGGCATTGTCTATCTCAACACCGGTGACTGGGTGGAAAACTGTACCGCTCTGGTGGAAAGACAAGGTGGTGAGATCGAATTGTTGCACTGGTCGGAGCGTTATCAGACCGTGAAAATATTTCCGGCGAGTCGTTTAGCCCCTGCATTCGATACAGAAAAGGCAGCCTGAAACAGAGGTTTCTTCTCGCCTTGTAACACAAGCTTCATCGGCCTGAAATGTGGCTGTCATTTCGCCGTTCTATCGTTTGTGGCAGAGGTGATATGTATGAACGCTATCAAAGGCACGGTATTTCTTCAACGTCTGGTCAGTTTTGATCTGCGGGTGTGCTGCTACTTTAATCGGCATGTCG
>JAHEDB010000089.1:0-4325 GCA_024641465.1 Chromatiales bacterium
CCTGGCCCACAGGCCAATGATAAAACCAAACAGGCTGAATGAAATACAGGTCAGGATCAAAAACCCTAGCATCCACAACGGATGGGCGATGCGCATCTCGACAAAAAAACTCGCCGTAATGAGAATAATAATTCCAATCAACAGCGACTTGGTCGCCGCCGCCCCCACATAGCCAATGACGATTTCGACAAAGGAGATCGGCGCCGATAACACCTCATAGATCTGGCCGGTAAAGCGCGGAAAGTAGATCCCGAACGAGGCATTGGAAATGCTCTGCGACAGAATAGTCAGCATCATCAGGCCCGGCACGATGAACAGGCCATACGACACCTCTTCGATCACATCGATGCGCGAACCGATGGCCGTACCGAATACCACAAAGTACAACACCGTGGACAGCACCGGTGAGGCGAAGCTCTGCGCGATGGTATTAAAGGCGCGCTTCATTTCATACTTATATATAACCCGAATGGCGTGGATATTCATAACTTGTCCTTACAGTTTATCCCCTTCCTGCCAGGAGGGGGCTGGGGGGTGGTGGTCAAATATCCCCCACCCTAACCCTCCCCCTGTGGGGGAGGGAATTTAAAACAACTTAAAGAAGGTCTGATTAAGTCGGTATACCCTTGCCCTTCACCAGATTGACAAAGATCTCTTCCAGTGAGGTCTCCTTACTCTGCACGTCTTTAATCACCAGCCCGGCCTGCGCCACCGCCCGCAGCAGTTCATCGATACCGGTATGGGTCTTGTGTGGATCATAGGTATAGGTCAATCGGCTCCCCTCCGCTGCAAGCTCAAGGGCAAAGCCGCCCAGCTCAGACGGGATGCTGGAGACAGGGGCTTCGAGTTCGATCAACAACTGACGTTTACCCAGTTTGTGCATCAAGGCCTGTTTATCGTCCACCAGTAATAATTCACCCTGGTTGATCACCCCGACCCTGTCCGCAATGGCCTCGGCCTCTTCTATATAGTGTGTGGTCAGAATAATCGTCACCCCGGATTCCCGCAGCCGCTCCACCAGCGCCCACATGTCCTTACGCAATTCCACATCCACCCCGGCAGTGGGTTCATCCAGAAACAGGATCACCGGCTCATGTGACAGGGCCTTGGCGATCAGCACCCGGCGCTTCATGCCGCCGGACAATGACATGAGCATCTCGGACCTTTTGTCCCACAGGGAAAGGTCCCTGAGCACCTGTTCAAGATATGCCGGGTTAGGCCTTTTACCAAACAGGCCGCGACTAAAACACAGTGTATCCCATACCGTCTCGAAGGCGCCGAGGGTCAGCTCCTGTGGCACCAGTCCAATCCGATCACGCGTCAGGCGATAATCCTTCACATTATCGAAGCCATCCACCGTCACCGTCCCATCACTGGCATTCACAATGCCACAGATAATCGAGATCAGTGTGGTCTTGCCCGCCCCGTTCGGCCCCAACAGGGCCAGGATTTCGCCCCGTTGAATATCCAGGCTGACATTTTTCAGCGCCTGAAAGCCACTGGCATAGGTCTTCGACAGATTAGAAATGGAAACGATAGACGGCATGGTCGGCCCTGATTTAAATTGATACTACAGGATAGTATCAGAATTTGACTCCGGCTTGGTTATCGCGAATCAACGTCATCGCCCTTGTTATTACAGACGTAACTCTTTCATGGGCTAAATATTGTTCTAAACTGTAATGAGTTAACCCTTTTAAATTACCAGATAATTATTGTTCATATGAATGAAAAAAGACACTATCATCGAGTTCCTTTTGACTGCCTCGTAGACTTCAAGTCAGATGGTTGCGACTACACCTGCGAACTGATTGATATCTCAATCCAGGGTGCGCTGATTGCTGCATGTTCAGGCGCAACACCCGACACACCGACACCCTGCCAACTGACCATCAACCTGGATGATGACAAAAAGGCGCAAATCATCATGCATGGAAGAGTAGCGCGTAAATTTGAAAATAGAGTTGGCATACAGTGCGATTCAATTGATGCCGACAGCATGATCCACCTGCGCAGGTTGGTCGAATACAATCTTGGTGATGTCGACCTGGTCAATCGAGACTTCAATGAGCTGCTTCACAGCCACGAACATAAATCGTGAATTGATTTTACCCGCCACGACCCGAACAGTAACCAGACTATTTTCCACCCCGTCAAATTATGCGCCGCCACCAGGGTTTACGTTGGGGTGTAAGAGGCTCGGGCCAGGCAACTATCCATGTCACGTGTTTTAGTAACGCAGCATCCAGATTGTCACGCTGATTTGTTGTAAGAATCACCAGCCCGGCATAGGCCTCTATGCGCTTTAGCAAATAGCTAACCTCCATATTGGCATAACGGTCGTGCGCATCTTTAACTTCTGTGCGTTGACCGAACAGGCTGTCCGCCTCATCAAATAACAGAACCGTGCCCAGCCTGTCGGCAGCGGCAAAAACAGCATCCAGGTTCTTTTCTGTTTCACCGATATACTTCGAAACAATCCCTGCCAGATCGATACGGTAAACCGGCTTGCCAAGATGGTTACCGAGATAAGCGGCTGCCAGGGTACCAGCGGTCCCTGTCGCCCCTGTCAGCAAGGCAATATGCCCGGCCTTATTGTTGAATTGACCGGCAATCGATGCAAGCTGGCGTAATACATCAGGTGGTAATGGGGTTTCATCCACCGCCCTTTTCAGTACCACGGGTTTCAGGAACTGATTCGCACTCGTTAATGTTTGCATGGACAAATCCTGACAGGTTAATGACATAGATAGAATAGAGTACAGGATTTGACGTGTGAGAAACAATTGCCGGTGGCTGTGGTTTTATAATCTTCGATTTCAGCTTGGTATTATTGCTATTTTCCCCATCACATCAGCATCCCCCTCAATACGCAATGTACTGGCATCCGGTACATGTCCCCCACAGTTTCATTGCCCGGCGTCAAGGACGAACATCTCACATAGGTGTATACTCCATCGATACGTGATAATCACAGCCCGACGATGGGGCAAAGGCCCGGAATTATTCGATCCATCGCTTGTCATACCAGCACATCCGCATTTTATCAGGAGCACAGACATGAGCATCCAGACAGATTTGCAGGCAACCATCACCGACATGGTGCAAAAAGGCAAAGGCATTCTCGCCGCCGATGAGAGTGCGCCCACCATCGCCAAACGCTTTGCGGCCATCTCAGTTGAATCCACCGAAGAGAACCGGCGCTTCTGGCGCAGCCTGTTAATTACCACACCCACGCTTGGCGACTACGTCAGCGGCATTATTCTGTTTGAAGAGACACTGACACAAAAAGATGACCAGGGCCGGTTACTGCCACAGGTGGCGGGCAAACAGGGCATCGTGCCGGGCATTAAGGTCGACCAGGGCAAGATCCCGCTGGTCAATACCACGGGCGATATGATCACCCAGGGGCTGGATGGTCTGGCGGATCGACTCAAGGTTTATAAGGAACAGGGCGCACGCTTTGCAAAATGGCGCGAGGTCTATCCCATCGAGACCCACACACCCTCTCGACTCGGCATCGATGCCAATGCCGAGGTGCTGGCCCGTTATGCGGCGATCTGCCAGTCGGTGGGAATCGTGCCCATCGTCGAGCCAGAGGTGCTGATCGACGGCGACCATACGATTGAACGCGCCGCCGAGGTCATCGAGGCCGTGCAGCACGCGGTCTATCATGCCCTGCACCGCTACGGCGTCATCCTTGAACACACCATTCTTAAACCCAGCATGGTCACACCGGGTAAGACACACGCCACTAAGGCCACGCCCGAGCAGGTCGCAGAACAGACCATCAAGGTACTACGGCGCAGTGTCCCCGCCGCCGTGCCCAGCATCAATTTTTTATCCGGCGGACAAACCGATGAAGAGGCCACCGCCAACCTCAATGCCATGAACACCGGCGCCGCTCAACCGTGGGAACTCTCCTTCTCCTACGGCCGCGCCCTGCAACAACCCGCACTCCACGCCTGGATGGGTAAAAAGGAAAATGCCCAGGCCGCACAAGCGGCGTTGTTGAAGCGCGCTCGCCTCAACGGCGCGGCTCGCTACGGCAAGTACAAAGTGAAAATGGAAAAGGAATAACCGCTATTAGAAATAATTGTGTTCTGACCCTGAGCAACTAAAAATCTTGTGTAGAGTGATTTGTGTCTTTCCTCACTTCAGACACTCAAACAACTTCTACTTCCCTATTAGCAGCTTGTTGAAAAACGTAACGAGCGCAGCCAGGACAAGGCGCAAAAGGGCGAAAAAGCGGAGTTTTGTACAGGATGTACTTATTTCGCATAGCCCAGGGACGACCTGTGCGATAGCGAGGTAGTACTGAATGA
>JAHEDB010000089.1:4425-7777 GCA_024641465.1 Chromatiales bacterium
GGGCGAGAGCGATTTACACGGAGTAAATGAGCATTTTGAGCCCTTTTGCAACGCCGTCATGGCAAGTGCAGTAGTTTTTCAACACGCTGTTAGTCCTAATGCCTCAACCAAACTCAACAATTCCTTGTTTATCTCAATTAACTCTTTAAGCAGCTGCGGAGTGATTTCGAAACGCCCCTCATATTCGGCCAGGTTACGTTGCTTATGGCATTTATCCAGGACACGCCATTTTGCGTTTTCCAAACCAAGCGTATGCTGTAAACATTGAAATACCAAATAGCGATTATCAGAGCGATAACCATGCCAGCGGAGCGCGGCGAGCGCCAGGGCATGAGCGGCGCTATAGGCCAGTGAAAACCGGCCATCTTCAGACAAACCATCGAGCTGAGAATCTTTTAAGCGCCGTTTAGCCAAACTCAACAGACCATCAAACTCGGCTTGATCGGCAGGCTCTGTCTTGAGTTGTTTTATCCTTACCAGGTTATCCAAATTGTCCAAGGTCATCTTCGCATCCCTTCACCCATAACTTAGGCTGTGTCATTATCCTGTTTAAAAATGCATTCCCGTCTTGCAATCGAGCCTTGACCTGCACTCTATCATAAATGGTCGGATTAATGGGTCGGCCAAGCAATTGCTCTGCCTGCGAAAGCTGACTCATTAAAACCGCATACGCCAGTGAATCGGCTACCACCAGCAAATCGATATCACTACCTGCTGTCTCCCCTCCCTTGGCAATCGAGCCATAAATAAAGGCCAGGTCGATTTGAGTATCGAGGCTCACAAGCGCCTCGCGGATAACATCCACCATACCGAACGTCTTGCGCACAATACCCACCAACTCGTAATAGACAGGATTATCGGGATTGGCCCGGTAATGACGCTGATTCCCCGTGCTTGAAACCACCAGTAAACCGGCCGAGGTCAGCCGTTCCAATTCCCTGCGCACCGTGCCACGCCCCATATCCGCCCAGCGCACGATCTCATTGGTATAAAAGCTCTTGTCCGGCGTGCCATAGAGCAAACCCAAGACCCGTTGTTGGGTTTTGGTGAATAAGGCATCACCAATAGCTGTTAACTGCATGACTACCCCTAAGAAGACCCAATATGGGTACTATAGACCCCATTTTGGGTCTTTTCAAGTGAGTCAGCCGAACCTCGTTGTCTATTCATGACGACCCGTCGCCCATTGGTATTCTTTATTCCAGATACTTCCATTGTTTGAAAGTTTCTGGAATATTGACTTGGTACAACTCACTAACGACAGATGATATGCAGGCCGGGTAAATAGAGACAGATAGCAAGATTCGCGAATATAAGAAACCATTTTCTTTAAGCCAGGTTTTCCCTGCCCCGGTATTATTCTTTTATACAAAGCTCCAGCAGCTGCTGAATATCAGTGGCCAGTGATTTATCCGTGGCGAAGAGAACGCCGCGATGATTCATAAACGTCGAGTCGGCACGATTCAGATCGAGTGGCTGACCGTAGATATCGCCGGCGACAGCGCCCAGTTCATCGAAGATGGCAGCGGTTGCGGCAAAATCCCATAG
This sequence comes from Chromatiales bacterium, assembly GCA_024641465.1. Classification (GTDB taxonomy): domain Bacteria; phylum Pseudomonadota; class Gammaproteobacteria; order UBA6429; family Thiohalophilaceae; genus JAHEDB01. Next base: position 5,974 of record JAHEDB010000089.1, read on the forward strand.
ACTGCCACCGCGCTGTTGTAGTTTGGGGCATTTAAAATACACCGCCGGGGGTGTTTCCAGTACACGACAGGCATTCATCACCGCACCATTGCTTTCAATCATCTTCACCCCGGTGCAGCCGTGTCTGGTCGCCACTAACGTCAGGGCCTCGTTTAACACCGGGTAATATTCATGTTCAACAAAACCCCGATCACAAACAAAGCTCAACGGTCGGCTGGTCTTCGCCGAAGAAGACGTCAGGTCCCAGGCTTGACCATTACGAAAGGCGCCCTGCCCACGGACGGCAGAGTACAGAGTATGTGTCACCGGGTCATACACGACGCCGATGAGTGGCTTACCAGATCGGGATACCAGGGCAATGGAAACGGCGTAGCCGGGTGTTGATTCGATAAAGGCAAGCGTACCGTCGATGGGATCGACACACCAGAAAAAATCTTTGTGCAGACGCGCCTTATCGTCTTCGCTCTCTTCGGTTAACAGCGCCAGGTCATAGCGCTCGCAGGTCGGCCGCAGTGTTTTGACGATAATCTCCTCACTAAGCAGATCGACCTCAGTGACGACCTGTGAGGCATGACTGTCACCCCCGCTCTTATGCCGGACCGAAACCGTCCGGTTCGCATAGCTTTCGATCAGCTGTCCGGCCTGTTTGGCTGCCGCTATCGCGCATTCAGACAGGTACGCAAGATCATCCGGACTAAGCTTCATCGTTCACTACTACTAAAGCCGCTCTCTGAGAGATCCCCACAAACTTGAATCTTCCTGTCATTGCGAGGAAACACTGAAAAATAAGTATTTTTCAGTGTTGACGTGGCAATCTCAAGAACAGTGATCACATCACGAGATTGCTTCAGTTGCTTCACTCCTTCGCAATGACGGTATTTTTTCATGAGGGATAAGTTAAACATTGAATAATGTTCTTATTTTAATCGATGTTTTATGTAGACACACCTGTTCTATCCTTAAGTTGTGCTACAACGGCGCGCGCAATGCGCTCACTATAGCTATTGATCTTCCAGTGACCCGGACTCCAGCCCTTCATAAAGCGATGAAAGTCTGTCCAGGCGAAGGGGTAAAGTCCGCGCCACTCCTGCTCGATGGCATCTGCGGCAACGGGACTATTATGGCGCATCAAAGCAACGCTAAGCTCAGAAAAATAATAATCGAGCAATACCGTTTCATACCGCTCACAATCCTTTTCGTTGAGGCAACTGCCGATAAAATACGCGACATCCTTCATACCACAGCCACCACCGACATATTGAAAATCCACCGCAGCCACCTGTATATCCTTGTCAGAATGGCGCTCATCAGAAAAACAAAAGTTAGCTAGCTTGGCATCACCATGCACAAAGGTCTGGTAGCGGGCGGTACGCAATAGCTGGTCAATTTGCCCAGCGGCCTGTTTAAGCCCCGCATCATCCATTACCGCCAGTTCATCGGGGCGGGTATCAAGGTGCCAGTAGGTCCCGACCTGCCAAAGCCCGCGGGGTGTTTGCCCCATAAATGTCGCGTGGAAGTTGGCCAACCAGCGCAGGCAAGCCTCCATCTCAGCCATCGAAACAGAATCCTTACGAACCGAAAAACCACTGGCATCCAGATCTTCCAACACCATCAGGAATTCACCCTCGTCCGACTCAAGTGCAAGACAATGAGGAATGCGACACCCATCATCACAGGCATGCCCCCAATCGCGATACCAGGCCGTTTCCACCTGATAGGACCTGACCTTCCGTTGATGAGAACGATCCGTATTCCAGCCCCGCGGGTGACGGTGCCGATCCGGCAACTTGACATGCTTCACCAC
>JAHEDB010000090.1 GCA_024641465.1 Chromatiales bacterium
ACAAATCAACTGTCCGTCATTTGTAGGACTTTAATTAATACACGACTATCGGCAGATTAATATCCTTTTCATAGATCATCGGCTGAATTCACTAGCACATCCATCAAAACCGCATCAGTTAATTACTTAAGAGCACCTGACTGGGCGATAACGGCCTGACGTAGTGAATTATATGACCGCTGACTGCCTCGATACTCCGTATATTTATCGGTCAGGGTGCCGTCCGGATTGATGATGTGCTGCTATATACATTAAAAAATACGCAACCGCATATTCAAATTATCATTTTAAACAATAGATAAGTCGAAATAGAAGCAGCTCCCCTGACCGTCCGGTTTCTCATACGCTATTTTACCTTGATGCTGTTCAATAATGCCCTTGGCAATACTCAAACCCAAACCGGTACCGGCAAAGTCACGCGATGCCGAGGCATCACACTGGGTAAATTGTTTAAACAGGCGGGGTCGGAATTCATCCGGCACACCCACGCCATGATCTCGTATGGCAACCCGCGCATGGTCACCCCGTCTATCCAGACTGACATTGACCTCTGAGTTTGCATGCGAAAATTTTATGGCATTCGACAGCAGATTATCCATAACCTGTCGTAACCGGTCCCTGTCGGCACAAACATTCATATCATCGCCGCTAGCGACCAGTTTTATATCGATGTTACCTTGCAGAGCAAATCCGGCATTTTCCTCGATGGACTGTTTAACAAGTTGCGTGATCGAAAGTGTTTCAAAATGATATTCGATCTGCCCCGACTCTATGCGTTGAATGTCCAGGATATCGTTAATCAGTCTTTGCAGACGCTCAGCATTATTATTCGCGATCTGCAACAGGTCCCGGACCTTGTCCGGTAATTCACCCACCACACCGCCCAGCACCAGCCCCAGCGAACCACGCAAAGAGGTCAAGGGGGTTCTCAGTTCATGACTCACGGTTGAGACAAACTCGTTTTTGATTCTATCCAGTTTAATTCGCTCGGTTACATCACGAGCCAGTGAGGCAATGCCGATCACCTCACCCGCCGCATCGATCAACGGTGTATTAAACCACTCACAGAGGATGATCCGGCCATCCCTTGTCCTGTTCTCGTTGATACTGTATAAACCGCCTGACTTGTCTACTATCTGCGCCCTGACGCTCTCAACATGCGTTACTAACTGATCCGGCACCAGTAAATCGTTTGCCGACTTACCCACCGCCTCCTGCCATGTATAGCCAAAGATATTCTCAGCCGCGGCATTCCATTCACACACCCTCAGCCCCGGTGTCCATTCAATCACCGCGAGGGGTGTTTGTTGTATGTGCAGGGCCAGCCGCTGCTGGGACTGCCTTAAGTTATCTTCACTTTCAATAGCCGCCCGGGTTGATTTTATATTGCTGACAATAACCTGATGAATCCGCAGCGCACTGACCGAAAACAACAATAACGCGATCACAACCATCACCCCCAGCAGGGTCGATACTGCATGTTCTGTCATGAAAAAACGTATCGCAAGCGGCAACAACAGAATGACTAAAAACGCCAATACGGTTTTACGCAGACTGGCAATATTCGCCATGGCGAAAGCCGCCGTCGTGGCAAACATAAAGGCCAGGATAACCTGCCTTACCGGGTCATCGACAGGAAAAAGAAAGACACTAACGGATGCCCACATCATTGCCGCAACAACGGTGCCCGTAGTAAACAACGCGATGGATTTATGAATATTTTTCCGGGTAACGCGCTCGCTGGCATCACCTATCCCCTGCAAGCCACGCAAGATAGTTACCACCATAAACAGACCGGCCCACACCTGCAGGGCGGTATGAGATACCGCGGGCCATAGCGCGATCAGGGTAAATACAATGCCTATCGTCGTCCCCGCCACGGTTGAGGGCAGGGCCCGGAATGCCAACAGGACCTGTTCCTCAGACACCTTATCGGTGATCACCGATGCAGGTTTATTATCGTCAACACCCATAGTCCCTCAACAATATACATTTTGATAATACACATCCTGATAGCCGGGGCTGGTTTCTTATACCGTTTAGTTAAACTGGCATGGGTCTTACCAACGGTAAACTACAGGATATATTGCAAAACCCGGACACGCAAATTAGAGGATGACTACTGATTTTTAGAGTCTGCAATCCTCACTACCGACTCAATATCTGTTTCACTCGGTCAATCGCCCCAAAGCCTAAAATGACCCATTCAGCCCTTAGTCAAGGGGCTAAAACCTCCCCATTGTTATAGGAATATACCGTGAAATATGTCATTCTAGCTCGCCAGTAAACACCACCCCATGATGCACCATGTCAAATTCATTACCAAATAGCCCCGACACCTGCCCCACCCTGCGCCTGCGTAAAAACGAGGAACGCCGTATCCTCATCGGCCACGACTGGATCTACAGTAACGAGGTCGACACCCAGGCAACGCCACTCAAGGGTTTTGCGCCCGGGCAACAGGCGCGGGTCGAGACCTCGCGCGGCGAGACCATCGGTATGGCCTATGTCAATTCCCACTCCCTGATCAGCGGCCGTCTGTTCAGTCGTGATGTGCTGACGCTGCTCGATAGCGCCCTGCTCGAGCGACGGATCCAGGCGGCGCTGGCCGCACGCGAGCGCTTGTTTGCCAAACCCTGTTACCGACTGATCTATGGCGAAAGTGACGGCCTGCCCGGCCTGGTCGTGGATCGCTTCGGTGACATCCTGGTAGTACAGATCACCACCATGGGTATGGAGGTGCTGCGCGAGCAGATCATCGCCGCGCTCGACAAGGTGCTCACACCAAAGGCCATCCAGCTGCGCAATGACGGTAGCCTGCGTGAACTGGAAGGACTGACCACTTACGTCGAGGTGGTGAAGGGTACGCTGCCGGATCTCATCGCCATCGAAGAGAATGGCGTGAAATTTGAAGTGCCGCTGCAAGGCGGGCAGAAGACCGGTTGGTATTACGACCATCGCCAGAATCGCGCGCGACTCGGCAACTATGTACAGGGCAAACGCGTGCTCGATGTATTCGCCTACATCGGCGCCTGGGGCGTGCAGGCCCTTGCCGCCGGGGCGCGTGAGGTTGTGGCAGTGGACGCCTCCGAGACCTTCTCACAACTGGCGCAACACAATGCGACACTCGGTAACTACAGCGGCAGCTTCCGTACCGAGAGCGGTGACGCCTTCGAGGTGCTGAAAAATATGCATCACGCCGGTGAACGATTCGATGTGGTGGTACTCGACCCACCCGCCTTCGTCAAACGCCGCAAAGATATTAAAGATGGCAGCATCGCCTACCGACGCGTCAATCGTCTCGCCATGCAGTTGCTGGAGAGCGACGGCATTCTGGTTTCCGCCTCCTGTTCCTATCACATGAGTCGCGAAGACCTGCTGCGCGAAATCCGCCAGGCCGCCAAGCCCCTGCCACTGGAACTATTCCAGATACTGGAACAGGGTCACCAGGGCCCCGACCATCCCGTCCACCCCGCCATGCCCGAGACCGATTACCTCAAGGCCTATTTCTGCAGGCTGCTTAACCGCGGCACATCGTGAGCCATCGCCATTCATCAATAAGCAAAAGAAGCCGTTCACACTACGCCCCCGTCAGGGGTAAATCACCCGTTGGCATACGTCACCACGTCCTATCCCCTTATTTATTAATCCCTCATTACACGAGGGAAATGCTAAACATTCTTATGATTTTGTGATTACCGTTTAGTATTTGCGCCTCACCACAGCTTGCCTTGTGCTAAATACTTCAAGTTACTTCAGTGACATTGGCATTCAATTACTCATGTTTAAATGCACAGGCAAAGGAGAGTCGCTTTATGAATAATCAAAAATTTAAACGCACACCAAGTGCGCGAAGAGGACAAGTCAGCACAATAAATACATTGGCCGCCATTCTGGCGTTGGTGAGCGCATTAGGTCTTACTACCGCCACGGTCAGGGCATCCATTGAAAAACGACCCACAAGTGATATCAAACCCGCCGCAAATATTTCGCCTGACAAGAAAACCGCCACTTTAAAAAAACAATTCGGACAAATACCCCTTGCCTTTGAAGTCAACGAGGGACAAACCGACCCGGCAGTAAAGTATCTTTCGCGTGGGCCCGGTTATTCTCTTTTCCTGACACCACAAGAGGCGGTGTTAAGCCTGACAAAATTTCCACAGACAAACAAAAATGCCAGCCAGGCAAGCAAACCCACAAACAGCGTACTGCGCATGGAATTTGTCGGCGCCAACGCCGATAGCAACATCATGGGCAGCGACAGACTGACTGGTAAAAGCCGCTATTACCGGGGCAACAATCCCAAGCAGTGGCGCAGTGATGTCAGCCAGTTTAAGGCCGTTCAATATTCGCAGGTCTATAAAGGCGTTGATCTGGTCTTCTACGGCAACCAGACACAGCTGGAATATGACTTTATTGTCGCGCCCGGCACTGACCCCAATATAATTCAACTCTCATTCAAAGGGGCAGAGAGCGCCAAACTCGATGCTACGGGCAACTTATTGCTCAGCACGGCAATAGATGAAGTGACACAGAAAAAACCCGTGGTATATCAAGATATACACGGTAAACGGGTTTTTATCGACAGCCGCTATAACATCAAGGCCGCCCAGGGCAAAAACTATGTCGTAGGATTTAATGTTGCTGACTATGACCACAGCAAACCGCTGATCATCGACCCCATCCTTTCATACTACAAAGAACTCGGTGGCATAGGCTCGCAGGACTTTGAAGGCGGCGTCGCCGCGGACAGTGATGGCAACGCCGTCTATGCGGGTTGGACCAGCTCATCCGCCTTCCCCGTCGTCAATGCCGTACAGCCGACCATGGGTGGCTGGATCGACGCCGTGGTGCTCAAGCTGGACGCCACCGGCACCAACATTGTTTACTCCACCTTTCTTGGCGGTGCCTTATATTCAGTCAATACGCCTTTTGGCGCTCGTTACTATGGTGGTTATGACTATGCCTATGGTATTGCCGTCGACAGCGCTGGTGCGGCCTATATTACCGGCAAAACCAGTTCCCGCGACTTCCCCGTGTCAGTCAATGCGTATGATACGAGCTGCGGTACGGATGGCATTTGTAATCAGGCAACCAGTCATGTCAGCGATATTTTTGTCACCAAGCTGGATGCCTCCGGCAATATGGTTTATTCAACCTTTGTCGGTGGCTCGAGCCAGGACATTCCGAGCAGCATTGCCGTCGATCAACAGGGCAACGCCTACATCACCGGCTGGACCGACTCGACTGACTATCCAACGGTGAACGCTTATCAGGCGACCAAGGCGGGCTATACCGATACCTTCGTCACCAAACTCAATGCCACTGGCACCGGTCTGGTTTACTCGACCTATCTGGGAGGCAGCGTACCGGGTGGTACGGGTGGGCCATTCAATCACGGGATTGATATTGCCGTCGACAGCGCCGGCAATGCCTATGTGTTAAGCGATACCGATTCCCTGTTATTTCCCACTACGCCAGGCGCCTATCGCACCTCAGGCAGTAGTGGTGGATATCAACAATTTGTCTTATCGAAACTAAACAGCACCGGCGATGCCCTGGTCTACTCGACCTATCTGCCGCAGGAAGCACCGACACCCCCCGGCAACACCACGGCCACCGCCGTGACCGTTGATAACCTGGGCAAGGCCTATGTTGCCGGGTATACCGGCCTGGCCTACATGAAAACCTTGAACCCATACCAGGCCGTGTATGGCGGGGGTGACAATGATATCTTCCTGCTTAAATTTTCCGCGGCAGGTGACAATCTGATCTTCGCCACGTTCTTTGGCGGCAATGGCAACGACATCGCCACGGATATTGTGTTCGATGGCAAAAACAGTATCTATCTCAGCGGCCGAACCAGTTCGACCAACTTCCCGACCGCCAACCCGACCCAGGCCACACGCAATGCCACGGACAGCTATACGACCACCGGCATTGACGGCTTTGTCGTTAAGCTAAGCACCAATGCGGTTGAGCTGCCCTTTTCTACCTATCTGGGCTACATCGGTTCATTGTCGGGTTATTTACCCTCGGTGTACGGATGGGGCGTGGACGTGGATCCTGCTGGTAACGCCTATTTTGCAGGTGGCAGCGGCGGGTTGGCCGTTGCTGCCAAGATTAGCGACATTGCCGATCCCGTCGGGCCGCACCATGATCGTCCCGTCGTCACCATTGCGCCGTCGTTTGTCAGCATCACGCTGCCCGTTGATAGCGTGGTTATCAATGCCGTCGCCTTTGACGATGGCCTGCCCAATCCTCCCGGCACACTCTCTCTGCTGTGGACGGCGACCGGCCCGGCCCCTGTGTCATTTTCCGACGGCGCCAGTACAAGCACCACCGCAAGCTTCACTACGCCTGGTAACTATATCCTGACCTTGACGGCCAATGATGGCGAGTTGAGTGGCAGTGCAAGCATGCGGGTACAGGTCAAACCCGCACCGGTTAATCAAGCACCGGTCATCTACCCCATGGCCGATGCCACTGTCGTGCTACCCAATACTCTGACGCTCAATCCCACGGGTTCTGATGACGGCCTACCGAATCCTCCCAGTGCAATAACCTTTACCTGGAGTCAGCTGAGCGGGCCGAATCCGGTAAGCTTCAGTAGTGCCAACACCCGGGTAACCACCGTCTCCTTCACCACACCGGGCAGTTATAGCCTGCAATTAACTGCCAGCGATAGTGAGTTGAGCACGTCGGCAACACAAAATGTCACGGTCGTTGCCGCAAACCAACCACCGGTGGTCAATGCCGGACCTGATAAATCAGTCAAGTCGATACCCGGCTCTACCACGCTCAAAGGTTCCGCGATAGACGACGGCCTACCCAATCCTCCAGCCGCATTAACCTATCGCTGGTCCTTGGTTTCAGGGCCAGATTCCGCCGTGTTCAGCAATGCCAATGCCGCGACCACCAAGGTTAGCTTTACGGATGCCGGCACCTATGTGTTTCGCTTAACCGCGAATGACGGTGCGCTCAACGGCAGTGATGATGTGGTGGTCAAGGTGTCCGGTGGCACAGGTGGTGGCAGTACGGTTGACGTAAAAGGCACCATCAGTTCGCTCGGCGCCGGATTGTTCATCGTCGCCGGTCAAACCATCCGCTATGATGGCGCCACCACCTTCCAGTTTGAAGATGGCACCGGCGGCGTGTTGGCAGTGGGACAAACGGTTCAGCTAAAAGGGACCAGCAACAGCGATGGCAGTATCACGGCCACGGCTGTTGAAGTATCGCCCTAATCGGTCGTATTAAAGGGGGCGGCCACCTGGCTGTCCCCTTTTTTATTTACCACTCAGTGTTTACCTGGTCTGCCGCGATTTAAAAATTCATTAAACTCCAGCCGTTGTTGCATATCACCTACACCAGTGAGAACGCTTGTACGATTCCATTGAATTTTGGCACGCGCCGCCAATCACCGGCGGGTTGGTGACGTGGGCTTTGGCTTTTATGGCATAGAACTGCAAATCACCAATGTCATAACGATGAAATTGAGTCGTAGCCCGGATGTAATGCAATGGAATCCGGGAATGCCTGTGGGTCGCTCCCGTATTTCGCTAGCGCTGCATACGGGCTACGGATTTATATAGATTTTCTTCGCGTCTTCTGGACTTCGTGGAGAAAATAGTTTTCTATAGCCGACCGGCCCAGTCGTAGCCCGGATGCAATGCAATGGAATCCGGGAATGCCTGTGGGTCGCTCCCGTATTTCGCTAGCGCTGCATACGGGCTACGGATTTATATAGATTTTCTTCGCGTCTTCGAGACTTCGTG
>JAHEDB010000539.1 GCA_024641465.1 Chromatiales bacterium
ATCGCCTGATCCGCATGGTCATAGGCATAGATATGAAACTCGCCGCGTTGCGCGGCCTCGCGTACATCCTGGCGCAGCATCAGGTGCTGCACATTGGAGGCGGGGATCAATACACCCTGTTCGCCATTCAGACCGCCGGCGTGGCAGATATCGTAAAAGCCTTCGATCTTTTCATTCACGCCACCGATGGACTGGGCCTCACCGAGCTGGTTGACCGAGCCGGTGATGGCCAGGGATTGCCTGATCGGGATATTGGCCAGGGCCGAGAGCAGGACGCAGAGCTCGGCCATCGAGGCGCTGTCGCCCTCGATGCCGCCATAGGTCTGTTCAAACACCAGCGAGGCGTGCAGCGACAGTGGCTGATTCTTCGCATAACGGGCGCCGATGAAATTCGACAGGATGAACACCCCCTTGGAATGGATGGCGCCACCGAGTTCCACCTCGCGTTCGATATCCACCACCTCACCTTCGCCAAGGCGGGCGGTGGCGGTGATGCGCGAGGCTTGGCCAAATACATGTTCACCCAGCAGGATGACCGACAGGGCATTGACCTGGGCGACCTTTTCGCCACGGGTATCGATCAGGATGGTGCCGCGTTGTATCTCTTCGTAGATGTGTTGCTGGATGCGATTGGCGCGGTAGATCTGGTGATCGATGGCCTGCTGCACATGGCCACGCGCCACGAGCTTTTGCCCGGCCTGACCGGCCCAGTAATCGGCCTCCCGCAACAGGTCGGCGATACTGCGCAGGTGGGTGGTGAGTTTCTGACTGTCCTCCACCAGCCGGGCGCTGTGTTCGATCACCCGCGCCACGGCATCCGGCGCAAACGGCAGCAGTTTTTCCCGGCGGCAAATAGTCGCGATCAAGCGGGCAAACAACGGGATATTGTCGTCGTTGTAATCGAACTGCTCGGCAAAATCGGCCGCCACCTTGAACAGCTCGGCAAACTCGGGGTCATATTCATGCAACATGTAATACAACATGCGCTCACCCACCAGCACCACCTTGATATTCAGGGGGATGACCTCCGGTTCCAGTGAGACCGTGCTGATCAGGCTGTACTGCTCGGCCAGCGACTGGATGCGTATCTCATGCGAGGCCAGGGCGCGTTTCAGACCGTCCCAGGCAAAGGGCGAGGTCAACAGCTTGACGGCATCAAGGATCAGATAACCGCCGTTGGCGCGTTGCAGGGCGCCGGCCTTAATCAGGGTGAAATCGGTGGACAGGGTACCCATCTGCGCCGTGTGTTCCACCCGGCCGAGCAGATTCTGATAGAGCGGATTATCTTCATAGATGACCGGGCTGCCCTCGGTCTCACTGTTATCGACAAAGACATTCACCTGGTAGCGGCGGAAGGAGGGCCTTTCCACCATGCCGAGTAGACCGGTGGATTCTTCATCGTTGCGGAATTGATCCAGGTGCTCGATGACATCTTCCAGGACTGCACTCAGATATTGTTGCAGCCTGGCATTATCCCGGTACTTGGTTTGCAAGTCTTCGATCAGATGTCCGGCAGCAAACAGGGCAATCTCGCGGTTGAGTGTCTTGACCTCCTGCGTGGCCTCCCGCTGCCACTGGGATTGCTGGCGCAGGATGGTATTGAGTTGCTCCTCCAGGACGCTGATGACTTCCTCGATCTTGTTTTGTTCATCCTCTGTCAGCTGACGATATTCCTTTGGGTTTAATACCTCGCCTTTTTTGACCGGGGCGAAGCTGAAACCGTGCGGTGTTCGCAGCAAGGTAATGTTATGGGCCTCCGCTTCCTTGCCCAGGTCCTCGAAACTTTGTTCGACCCGATGTTTGAGCTGATCCTGTATCTCCAGCAGGCGGGCGTGATATTCCTCTGTTTCAAAGGCGGTCGGGATGGCGCCACGCAGGTCTTCGACCAGTTGTTGCATATCCTGACGTAGCTCGACGCCCTTGCCCGGCGGCAACTGGATCAGCCAGGGGCAATGCGGGTGTTTGAAATTATTGACATAGCAACAATCGGCCGGGGTTTGCTCGGTGCTGGACTGCTGGCGCAGGTGCTGCTCGACAATGGTGTGTTTGCCGGAACCGGCCGGGCCGAGGATATACAGGTTGTAGCCGGGCTGGCGAATACCGATACCAAACTGTAGCGCCCCCAGTGCCCGCTCCTGTCCCAGCAT
>JAHEDB010000540.1 GCA_024641465.1 Chromatiales bacterium
ATGGATGAGTATCCCGACAAGGTGCGCGCGGTCACCGCCGAGCAGATCATGCAGGTCGCCAAAAAATATCTCATCGAAGACAGCCTGACCGTGGCCGAACTGGTGCCGGTCTCCATCAAGCCACAGGAAAAGAAAAACTAAGCCATGTTTTCAGCCAATGTGAAATCCCCGTTAACGTTATTGCTGGCGTTGATCCTTGCCGGTGGCCTGTTTGTCTGGTTGACCGAGGATCGAATCGTGCCGGAAAAGACCAGCGAACACAGCGTTAACATCAAATCCTGGCAGACCCAGAACGGCGCCAGGGTAGTGTTTGTGCAGGCCAAGGAATTACCCATGCTCGATGTACAGGTGGTGTTCGATGCCGGCAGCGCCCGCGATGGTGCACTGTCCGGTCTGGCCAGCTTTACCCATCAACTGCTCGACCACGGCGCGGGTGAGTGGAGCACGGATCAGATCGCCGAACGCAATGACAGCATCGGCGCCAGCATCGGCGGCAGTGCGGCCAGAGACATGGCGGTATGGAGCCTGCGTTGTCTGACCGATGAGCCGATCCAGAAAAAGGCCCTCGCCACCCTGCAGGCGATCATTCAACAGCCGCGTTTTCCCGAGCAGGAAATCGAACGCGAGCGTAAACAGCTGATGATCGCCCTGCAAAACCAGCAGCAGTCACCAGGCGATATCGCCGACAAGCTGTTTTATAAAAATCTGTATGGCAAGCATCCCTATGCCAGTCCGGTGATCGGTGACGCGGACAGCATTAAAAAGCTCAATCGTGATGCCATGCTGCAATTTTACAAACAATACTATGTGGCCAGTAATGCCGTGATCGCCATGGTCGGTGCGGTCGATGAAACCCGCGCCCGGGAGATCGCCGAGCAACTGACCGCCGGCCTGCCCAAGGGCGAGAAGGCCCCCAGGGTTGCCGCCATTGCCGAGCTGGAAAAGAGTGTCGCGGTGAATGAACAGCACCCGTCGACCCAGACCCACATCATGGTCGGCCAGCCGGGCATGATGCGCGGTGACAAAGATTACTTTGCGCTGTATGTCGGCAACCACATCCTCGGTGGCAGCGGGTTCAGTTCGCGTATCGTCGAGCAGGTGCGCGAAAAACGTGGTCTGGCCTACAGCAGTTACAGTTACTTCATCCCGATGCGCGAACGCGGCCCCTTCCTGCTCGGCCTGCAAACCAAAAACGGTCACGCCACCGAGGCCATGCAGGTCCTGCGCGAGACGCTGGATAAATTTATTAAGGACGGTCCGACCAGTGATGAGCTGGACCATGCAGTGAAGAATATCACCGGCGGTTTTCCCCTCAGCATCGACAGTAACAAGGACATCGTCGGTTATCTGGCCATGCTGGGCTTTTATGACCTGCCGCTGGATTACCTGAAGACCTTTACGCACAAGGTCAGACAGGTGACACGTGAGCAGATCATGCAGGCCTTCCGCAGCCGTATCCACCCGGATCGCATGATCACCGTGATGGTCGGTGACCTGAGCAAGCCGCAAGCCGCCAAATAAACATGCCCGGCGCCACTCGCAACCAGTTACGCATTATTGCGGGCGAGTGGCGCGGTCGCAAACTCCCGTTTGTCGATGTCGAAGGCCTGCGTCCCACACCGGATCGGGTGCGGGAAACCCTGTTTAACTGGCTGGCGCCGATGATCACCGGTGCACGTTGCCTGGATCTGTTTGCCGGCAGCGGGGCCCTCGCGTTTGAGGCCCTGTCACGCGGCGCGGCGGAGGTGGTGATGCTGGATCAACATCCTAAGGTCATCACACAACTGCGGGACAATCTGGCCTTGCTCAAGTGCAGTCAGGCCAGTGTGCAGCAGGCCGATGCCCTGACCTACCTTCGACAACCACCGCCCGCCAAACCCTTCGACGTGGTGTTTCTTGATCCCCCTTACCGCAAGGACCTGTTGTCGCCCTGCTGTGAACGCCTGGCGCAGCCGGGCTGGCTGGCGAGAGGCGCCAGGGTCTATCTGGAGATCGAAAGTGAGCACGCCCTGCCGACCTTGCCGGATGGCTGGGAATTGACCCGCAGCAAGAAGGCCGGTCAGGTGGCCTATCATCTGGCGATTGTCAGTGGATAGTCGCTTGACCTTTCAATCCACAACATCAATGATTAGCCCACCATG